>CALFDU010000145.1 GCA_937950315.1 uncultured Saprospiraceae bacterium
ATCAGAAAAAAATGGCAGAAAGCTCGTTTTGGATGGGCAAAAGTTTACAACCAATTGTATATTCATTTTGAAAACAGAATTTCTTAAACCAGATCTTTGTTCTTGGATTCTTTCTCATACACAAAATTTTGGCTGACCTCTCCTTTTTTTTTGCTTAAATCGCCGTCCTAAAAAAACCTATCTTTATTTTTAGAAAAAAAAATGAAAACGTCTTCGTTTTCGACGGTAGACATCTAATCTGCTTTGATTTCGATTAATCCAATTCCATCATTTCCCCCATCCCACACACCAATTAAAAAATTCTCCACCCCCATGCAACCTTCCCCCACTCCGCTCCCTCTTAGCTATATAACCTGAGATTAAGCAAGGTTGGACCATCTTAACACAATACTTATAGATTTTTTAAGATAGCACTATACCGAAAGGCTTTATCTTACGTTAAACAACTGTATCAACAAGATCACATCATATTTTTTCTAACTCAGAAGTGACTTAGATGTATGAAAAACAAATCGTTTTATCAGACCACTTAAAACAATTTTCGATCATACGCCAATCCACTTCTAAAAAACAATCATTTATTATGAAAAAAATGTCCTATCTTATTTTAGGGTCCCTTGCATTGCTCATGTTCTCCTGTACCAAAGACACAGGAACCATTGAGCTTACGTATTTTAAGGCAGATGCCGTGTATGGAAACCTAGAAGAATCTAGAGCAACTGAATTGAATGCAGCGGCATCTGAGATTGTAAACCCAGGTAAAATCTACATCGGGGAAGATTTCATCCTTATCGGAGAAGAAGACAAAGGAGTGCACGTTATTGACAACAGCAATCCTTCCAATCCAATCAACACCAACTTCATCAACATCCCTGGCAACAAGGAGTTCTTTGTAGAAGGTGACAAACTGTATGCAGAGAGTATTTACGATTTTGTCAAAATCGATATCAGCAACTTACAAAATGCGACCTTGGACGCTAGAATCAATGATGTGATTGCAACGCCTGTTTACAATGCTTCAGGTGAAGCACTATTAAACTTCAACTACACACATGTTACTGAACAACTTGAAATTGGTTCTGAAGAATACAACGAAGCACAAAACTTCAACTACGTGTATTACGACTACCTTGAAAGTGTCATTCCTCAATCCGCTGTTCCTTCTTCTTTTGCTGGAACTACAGGTCAGAGTGGTACGGTCAACAGAGTTGCTGTCAATGATGACATGGCTTTCTTGATCAGTAAGAATAACCTGTTCGTTTTTGAAGACAATGGCTCAAGTTTGGAATTACAATCTAGCGATAGAATCGCTTGGGGTAATACACTTGAAACCATTTTTGTCCATGAAGATGCTTTGTTCTTAGGAACAACCAATTCAATGGAAATCTGGGATGTAGAAACGCCAACTTCTCCAAGAAGACTTGATGTGTATACACACACCACTTCTTGTGATCCTGTGTATCCTAAAGGTGATGTTGCTTACGTAACTTTACGTACAGGAGATGAGAGATTGTGCCCTGGAGACATCAACGCTTTGGTTACATTGAACATCGAGGATTTTTCAAACGTAATTGAAACCAGCCAGACACAAATGATCTCTCCATTTGGTATGACATCCAACGAGGATATACTTTACGTAGGTGAAGGCCAGAATGGTTTGAAAATGTTTGACATTAGCAATGCACAGCAGCCTTCGTTGATCAAGTTTGATCAAGGCATCGAGGCGTATGATATTATCACACACCCATCAAATCCAAATCAAGTATTGATTGCAGGTCCTAATGGGCTAGGTCAATATATGATCGATGATGCGTTGGATTTCAGATTGGAAAGTACGATACAGTTCTAAGATGAAAAAGAATATGATATTACTTCTCCTGACATTATTTATGTCAGGAGAGGTTTTCTCTCAATCTTCTCGTTCGAAAAAATCAAAAGAACGACCAGTTAAAGTAGAGGAAAACGCAAACCAAGAAGCATCTCTGGGCAAGGCAAGAATCGACACAAAAGATGGCGCTACCTTCCTTGGAGATTACATTGAAGAAACAGACGAAAGCATTACAATCAAGATTGTATCAGACGACATCATTACCATTGATAAATCAAAGGTAAAAAGAGCAAAGACACCATTGAACGCCATTGTACTTAACCAAGGCAAATTTCACAATACGACAGGCATGTTTCTACACTACTCTACTGGATTCAATGCGGGACAGCAAGGAGGTGGATTTATGGGCGATATAGGACTTGGCTATCGATTCAATAAAAATTGGGAATTGATTACCGGAATTGGATTCATGGGAACAAATGTCAATGTATTCCCAACACAAAATTTCTTTGGTGAATACAAAACATTTTTTCCAGCATATGCAGGAGCTAAATACAATCTCACGCATGGAGGTGTAAGAGTATTTGGATTGGCCAAAGCGGGATTTTCAAGCACATCTACTATTCAATCTAATCCGGTATTTTGGAGACAGGATGAGCTTAGCTTATCCAGCGGCGTATATTTTGAACCAGGCATTGGAGTGAGTTTTGCTTCAAGGAGAATTGGACAGACCAGCATCACACTGTCGCAAATAATTCAGAGATCTAACTTTGAGCTTAATACCACGGATAGGTTTGCCAATATAGTTACAGGAACTGGAAAAATTTGGATTTCTCGAATAGGGATAAAACTGACGACGACCGTATTTTAAAAGATATACAAAGACTTAACGTAGGAGAGTGATGTCTCCTGCCAAAGTCTTTTGTGTACCATCGTTATAGGTAACTTTGATCAGATACACATAGACGCCAGAAAGCAATTTGCGTCCACCTTTGGTTCCATCCCAAGCGGCATCATTACCAAAATTTTGATACAACAATGTCCCCCATCGATCATAGACACTCATCTCGTCTAGAGAAAGTACATCGGGACCTTCTAGGAACAAAGTATTGTTCCCGTCTTGAGAATCGGGAGTAAATACATTTGGTATAAAAACATTGGTATTTGACTTGACGTTAAGATCAATTATCTCACGCACTTGGCAATCATCAAAGTTGATCTCCACAACATATGACGTACTCAAATTTGGCGACACTTCAATGGAGGAACAACCACTGCATATCAATTCGTTGTCTTCATCAAACCAATTGACTAAAATTCCATCTGTCAATTTTATATCAATATCAAACGTAATAGACATTCCAGAAATGATGAATCCATTTTCAGGCAACTTGTAGTTTGGCTTACTGATTTCTTTTATAGATTTAGAAGTTCGACTATTACAGCCAATACCATTAAATACATTGACGGTATATTCTCCTCCACTGGTTATCTGAATACTTTGTGTTGTTGCCCCAGTACTCCACTCATAGCGATCATATTCTCCATCGACGGTTAATGTCTTCATATTGCCCTCACAGATCAAGCTGTCCCCTAAGATCATAGGTTCTTCCACAGTTATTACATTCACCAAAAACGAATTTTCAGATATACAACCATCGACGTTTTCAACAGTGACAAAATATTCGCCACTTTCAGTGACTGTAAGATTCGGTTCTACTGATCCATCACTCCATGAATAAGAGGCAAATTCTCCTTGTATACTCAATGTAGATTCCTCTCCTTCGCAGAGAACATCGTCTCCCACTATTGTTGGAGGTACATCGGGAAAGTATTCCACGATGACTATATCTTGTAACAAACAACCATTTGCATTCGTCACCTCGACATTGTATAGACCTGGCATATTGATATCGATGGTCGGACTTGTTTCGCCAGTACTCCACTCATAAGTCTCATACTCATCATCCACTCCCAATACTCCTTCTCCATCCGTGCACAAAAATAAATCGCCTTGAATTTCCGGTAAATCTCCTTCGTAAAAATCCAAATTTACTTCAATAATAGAATCACAACCATTTGCGGAAGCGCCCTTCAAAGTATCTACACCCGATGGGTTATCTATATTGTACAACACATTATTGTAAAACAAATTTTCATCTGCACACACCGTATCAAATACCTCCAACTTCCCAAACCCAAATACAGGTGTAATGGTCAATTCGTAATTAAAAGAAATACAAGAGCCCACATCAATGGTTCCTGTAATGCCGTCCGAGATGTCAATCGCAACAATCCCTGAGCCATAATTGTCATCGCTATATGATTGATAACCATCACAACAACCCCCATCATTGTCATACACTTCTACAAAAAAGTCCAAGCCATTGTCATCGATCGGAAAAACCGTCAATTGTTGTGAATAACCATTGTTGCAACAATCAGGATTACTAGAAAGGTCAAATGGAATGTTATCCCCAGGTCCTTGCACCTGACCCAAATCCTCAATTTCATTATTGATAAACACGTTCCCATTGAGGTCACCTATGGTGATAGCAGCATCAATTCCTCCATAATCATTGAAATCACAACCTGGTCCAAAATTGATACTTACCAGAGTTAAAATCACACTATTACCGCACGGTTCGCCTTGTTGTGCTGAAAGTAACATAGGGAAAAATAAAGCAAATAGTACTAATGTGGATCGTTTCATAATGATACAAATAGGATATAGTCAAAAATCGATTTGATGGTGTGATTATAAGACTAAAAGTAGAACCTATTATAGTAGAATACCCTCAATTTTAATAAAAGTCTCCGTCAAGTCGTATCGTAAGAAAAATTGGCTTACAAAGTACCTCTCAATTCTTGCTCACGCTCTAGTGCTTCAAACAATGCTTTGAAGTTTCCTTTACCAAATGAAGTCGCCCCCTTACGCTGGATGATCTCAAAAAACATGGTCGGCCTGGCCTGTACTGTTTTGGTAAATATCTGAAGTAAGTACCCTTCATCATCTCTATCAACCAAGATCTTTAATTTTCTTAATTTTTCGATGTCTTCATCAATCGGTCCTACCCTTTCATTCAGTACATCGTAATAGGTATCAGGCACTTCAAGGAAGTCAATGCCTCTTGCCTTTAGTTGGGTCACGGTAGAAATAATATCGTCCGTTGCCACTGCAATGTGCTGGACACCTGCCCCTTCGTAAAACTCCAAATATTCATCTACTTGAGACTTCTTCAGCCCTGCCGCAGGTTCATTGATAGGAAATTTAATACGACCATTGCCGTTGCTCATCACCTTAGACATCAAAGCCGTAAATTCCGTAGAAATATCTTTATCATCAAACGACATGATCTGCTTGAAGCCCATCACTTCTTCATAAAACTTCACCCACACATTCATCTGTCCCAGCTCAACATTCCCCACCATGTGATCGACAAATTTCAAGCCCACCGGTTCGGTCTCATACGATGACTCCCACTTCTCATAACCTGGCAAGAAAATCCCATTGTAGTCTTTTCTCTCTACAAAAATATGCACCACATCACCGTAGGTATGAATACCTGACCGCACCACTCTACCATGCGCATCTTCTTCTATTTTTGGCTCCATGTAAGACTTGGCGCCACGCTTCACTGCCTCTTCATACGCATAGGTTGCATCTTCCACCCATAGGGCGGTAACCTTCACACCATCACCGTGATTATCGATGTGTTTTCCGATGGCAGAACCACTGCGCAATGGAGAGGTCAACACCAATCTTATTTTATCTTGAACCACCACATACGACTCGGTTTCCTGATTTTTGGTCTCAAGTCCTGAATATGCCAATGGCTTGAATCCCATGGCAGACCTATAAAAATGCGCTGCTTGCTTGGCGTTACTCACATAAAACTCAAGATAATCTGTACCCAGAATAGGCATAAAATCAGGAGCATCTTTGTATATTTTTTCTATTTCTTCAGTCTGTTTGTGCATGATTGGTAGGTTTTAAGCATTTAGTTGCTAATGCAAGTATAACACAATTATCGTCGGATTCATAATTTCAACTTGCTTCTTCCCGCTTTCGCAAATGTCTTACAAAACTTTCTTATTTTTAGCTTGCGCAAATGTCCAACCAAAGGCCATTTCTGCTCGTTACACCTTTATAATCATTAAAAGAATGGCTTACTCCAACAAATCGCTATGAAAAATCATTACCCTCTTTTCATTATTGCCCTTGTAAGCTTGTTTAGTATCGCTACTCTGCAAGCACAAAAGCAAAACGCAATTCCTGTTAAAAACGGAACAGAGCATGCCATCAGCGACTGGTTTACATTTAATGATAAAGAAACACGAGAGCAGAACAAAGTAGAAATGAAAATGGCATTGCAGTCGGCTTTCTCTTTTCCAAAAGGCTTTTCGTTGGTGGTAGAAGTAAGTGACCTACATTCTTTTATCTACCTATCGCCAGCCATTGCTTTAAATCTAGGCATTCCTACAACTAATTTTGGAATTGAGTACAAAGACATACACGATCTAGGTGGATATTCTGTGGGTCTTAAAGTAGCCAAAACAATCAAGACCGGGCTACTGGACACTAAAAGCACCATTGATGTGATTTCTGGACTCATATATAAAAACCAGAACCTTCATCAATTTTCGGACAACCAAATGCCTTTTATAAATCCTGCAATATTTGAAGCTCCGCGAATTGATTTTATTGATATCATTCCCCATCAAGCACCAACACAAATAAGAGATGCTCACATCCAAAGCATCGCCATACCTTTAGATTTTAGAACAAATGTCTTTTGGGGCAATTTCATATTCTCTCCCACTTTTGGATTGACCTTTGACCTACCTATTGTAAGTGAAGAACTTTATTACGAGCAAATTTTTACAGATGAAGGACTTAGAAAAGGGGCACCCCTCACTCAGGCTCCCATCACTACCAATAAAAGTTATAGCCTATTGATCAATTCCAAAATGGAGCTTGCCTATCAACTTCCTTCAGCACACAGAATCAAACTAGCTGCTTTTTACAATGTATATGTCGGACCTTTTTCTTATCTGCTTAGCAATGAAATATCAAACAAAGGAATACAAGTCGGTTACGAAATTCCGTTTGATGGTAGATAAAGAATCTTAATAGCCTTACTTATAAATGATCCTTATTTTGAATCATTCTTGATTTGAAGTAAATGGTGTTTTTTCTTTGAGTCCTAGGTCGACTAAGATTTCCTCATCGGATATAATGTCAACCTTGTCTCGGATTAGATATTTCTTTTTTTCATTTATATAAATCCCAATGGACTCATATTGGTTTTCTAGCGGATGATATATGGTATCATATCCTGTATAAGAAATTTGGAGCAAACCACTTATCCCTTGAGGAAGCCTCAATTTCCCATCTATCGAACTTAACCCTTCGAAAATAATTTTCCCATCGTTCACAACGACACATTCTGCCCCAATGATCACTTGATCATCATTCCAATCTTTGACAAGCACGACAAATTCGTTTTCAGATAATTTCTCCTCATGCACAGGTGAAGAAATTGTTGTGACCGGATTATTGTAATTATAAAGCATAATATGATCGTCAGCGACGGCATAGTTTCCTTTCAGCTCCCCACTCCATTTTTCAAATTGCGAGGAAAACGTATAGACAAATTCCCCCGACTCCAAAAACGAAATCGCATAAGCATAGCCAGGATATTCATTGTACTGATACTGCTCTTGTAATTGCCATGACTTGATGGGTTGGGACACATGACAAGCCATCCCACATATTGCAAGCAAAACAATTAGGCATATTCTTTTAGCATTCATCTCATCCAAAATAATCATTACCCAACAAAAATGCCTATTTAAAAGATTGCGCTAGTCGTTTTCATCAACAAAAATTGCTTGTTCACCAACCCTATTCCAATCCGCCTCGTTAATCAATTACAAACCATTGACCACGGAATAAAGCTTATGACATGAAAACTTCCAGCTTCATCTTAATGTGCCTACTAATCGTATTTACATACAACAATATTTCAGCGCAAGATTCCTATGTTGACCTAGTTCCAAGTTTAGATAATCAGCGTTCAATCATATTTGAAGGAGGATCGCTACTTACTCAGGTGCGCACGATGCAACAACCGTTCAACACGAGTCCATCAAGTGTTACAAGAGAAGAAAGACCAACAAGATTTTCCAGCGAATCATTGGGATGGACCAAGGCTCAAGGATTCACAGCTGGGATTAAGTTTGCCACAACCATCAATCCTCAATTGTTTGATTCCGACATCAGCCTTGACTTTATTTCAGGTCTTGTTTACAAAGAAACAAACATCACCCAGCAAAGTTATTCTCCTCATCAGAATGGTTCTATGGGTTTCTTCATTGAATGCTTTGCTTTCTATTGGTTGAGAGAAGTAAATATAA
>CALFDU010000146.1 GCA_937950315.1 uncultured Saprospiraceae bacterium
GTGTCTAAATACCCTATCTGGAGTGGTCAAATCAAAATAAAATCGATGATTTTCAACTTTTACATTTTGTATTTTCGCCTCACCTTCCTCAGATATTTCAATAAACTTAATTTTTCTTTTTATGAGTTCATTCTCCCAATCATCTGAAAACATACTCCTCAATCCTTCTTGAAGAATGATCGTTCCACCCTCTTGCGTCTGCAAGCTAAATTTTTCATAAGTCCTGATCATCTCTTCATGATCGCCATAGATGTCTAGGTGATCCGGATCAAGGCTTTGGATGATTGTAATCTTAGGATACAATTGTAAAAAAGAACGGTCGTATTCATCAGCTTCCGCCACAAACCAATTGCTCGATCCTTCGATATAGTTGGTTCCATAGTTTTTCAAAATCCCTCCGACAAAAGCCGTTGGATCCAATCCGCCACTGACCATCAGGTGAGCAAGTATGGCGGAAGTGGATGTCTTACCATGTGTGCCTGCCACTGCGATACAGTCCATGGACTTGGAAAGTAATCCGAGTGCCTTTGATCTTTTGATGACTGGAATTGTAGAGTTCTGCAATACAACCAGTTCGGCGTGGTCTTTGGGAATCGCGGGTGTATAGATGACCAAATCGATGTCCTCTGGAATCAGATCTACATTTGTTTCGTAGTGGATTGCTATTCCGGAAGCAGAAAGTATGTCGGTAAGTTTGGTTTGTGTAAGATCATAACCTGACACTTTTTTGCCTTGACTCTTGAAGAACCTTGCGAGAGCGCTCATCCCAATTCCACCGATTCCTACAAAATAAACGTGTTGATATGTTGTGATCTTAGACAGCTCCATTGACCAAATTGATTATTTCTTTGGTGATATTTTTAGCAGCTTGTGGTTTGGCAAATTTGGCGATGTTACCTGCAAGTACTTTTTGTCTTTCGTTGCTTGATAAAATAGTCAATGCTTTGTCAAGCATCATTTCTTTTGCATCATTGTCATGCACCATTTCAGCCGCATCTTCATCGACCAAGGCCATCGCATTTTTGGTTTGATGATCTTCTGCAACGTTGGGTGATGGAATAAGAATCACAGGTTTTTGCACCAGCGCCAATTCAGAAATAGAGAGTGCGCCAGCGCGGCAGATAATAATATCAGCCGCAATGTAGGCAAGATCCATCCTATCAATAAAAGTCATCGGATGTACTTGGTCATGATTGGCAGCGTCGGTTTTCATGTACTCCTCTACGTATAGTTTGCCCATCTGCCAGATCATCTGCACCTCTTGATTTGATTCTAGTTTCTGGAAACTATCTCGTACAGCGCGATTGAGTGTTCTTGCTCCTAGGCTTCCGCCAAATAGTAACACTGTTTTCTTATTGGGATCAAGTCCAAAATGATGGCAGGCTTCTTCTCGTGATTTTGTATTTTCCCAGATATCTGATCGAACAGGATTTCCGGTTAGCACCAATTTGTCTTTCGCAAAAAACGCATCCAATCCAAAGTAGGACACACAGATTTTCATAGCACGTTTCGCCAAGAATTTATTGGTGATACCTGGAAAAGAATTCTGTTCTTGTAGCAATGTTGGAATCCCTCTTCGTTGAGCGGCATACAAGGTTGGCCCTGAGGCATAGCCCCCAAAGCCCACTGCTATATCTGGCTGAAAATCTTTGACAATTTTACTGGCTCTTGATATCGCCTTGAATAGTCGAAATATATTTTTGAAGTTTTCTATAGACAATTTTCGCTGGAAACCACGGATGTACAAACCTTCAATATTGAATCCAGCTTTTGGCACTTTTTCCATTTCGATTTTTCCTTCTGCTCCGACGAACAAAATCTCAACATCAGGAATTTCCTTTTTCAAATATTGCGCTATCGCAATGGCAGGATATACATGTCCGCCGGTACCTCCTCCGCTGATTATTACTTTCATTATTCGGCTGCTTGAAGTACCATTTCTTCTTTCTTGCTTTCATCCACGTACCTACTTACACTCAAGATGATACCCAATGAAATACAAGTAAAAATCAAGGAAGTTCCCCCCATAGAAATGAAAGGCAAATTCAGTCCAGTCACTGGAACTAGATGAACCGAAACGGCAATATTTGCGAAAGCTTGAGTGACAATATTCAATGCCAAACCCATGGCCAAAATTGCACCAAATGTTTTAGGACAACGAGTAACAATGGCGATGCATCTAAACAGCAATGCCAGATACAATCCAACGATCACGAATGCGCCAAACAATCCATATTCCTCACAGATGATCGCATAAACGAAATCAGCATAAGGATAAGGAAGGATATTTTTCTGTATAGAATTACCAGGTCCAGCTCCGAATATTTCTCCAGAAGCTATGGCCATCTTGGAGTGTTGAATCTGGAAACCACCATCCGTGTTGTATAAAAACTCGTTTACACGACTGATCCAAGTATCTACTCTAAAGTGTTCCGGAAAGGCTTTTCCCACCAAGACCAACAAAGCCAAAAGGACAATCCCAATCAGGCCCATTGCGATGATATACTTCAGAGATACTCGTCCGATGATCATCATTAAGATACAAGTGGTAAACAACAAAGCTGCTGTACTTAAATCTGCCGTTGCAATCAACAGACAGACCAAACCAACAGGAATAATGATCGGCAAAAAGGCTGACTTAAATTCTTTGATATTTTGTTGTTTTTTAGAAAGAATTCTTGCTAAGAAAACGATGAGTGCAAGCTTGGCAAAATCAGAAGTTTGGAATGTCTTATCAATCCATGGAATCGTAATCCATCGCTTGGCTTCATTTACCTCACTACCAAATGCAAAGGTATAAAAGAGCAGCGGAATCGCTATTGCAATCAGTATAGGTCCGAACTGCGCAAACTTCGTATAATGCATTCTTGAGCAGAACCACATACAAAAAAATCCTACTGCCAAGTAGAACATATGCATCAAGAGATAATACTCCGTATTTCCATCTCGTAATTTAAAAGCCATACTGCCTGTAGAACTATACACTGCAAGAACTGAAGCAATGGTCAAAAAGAAAACAATCGCCCAAATGCTTTTGTCTCCTTTTAAATTTGAAATGAAACTTGCTACCTGCGTCATACTATTTAAGTTTTAAAACTTCTTCTTTAAATACAAATCCTCTGTGCTCGTAATTGTCGAATAAATCAAAGCTAGCACATGCTGGAGAGAGTAAAACAACATCTCCTTTTTCGCTATGGTTTTTTGCGTATTCGACTGCTTCTTTTGTGTTTTCGAATTGACTGATTGTAATTCCCATATCATCAAAAGCAGCATAGACTTTTTCTGGATGGCTAGAGAGAATGATAATCTCTTTGACTTTTTCTTCAACCAACTTCTTGATCACACCATAGTCGTTTCCTTTATCCACTCCACCTACAATCCATAGCACTGGAGAGGTCATACCATCCAATGCATAAAGCACTGAATCTACATTTGTAGCTTTGCTGTCATTGATGAATTTAACACCATCAATTTCCGCAACAACTTCCAATCTATGCTCAATGGATTCAAATGATTCCAAGCCTTCGACTATATCATTATGCCCCAAGCCCATCTGCCTTGCGGCAAATATTGCCATGGCTGCATTGAAGCGATTGTGGTTTCCTAGCAGTTTAAGGCTGCATTGATTGCCATCTTCTTTTTCCAAAATCTCACTTAGATCCGAAGTCGAAACTGAAAGTAATTTCACATCATCATTTACATCACCAATCAAAGAAACTGACTTTCCATCGCTGCCATTGTAGATCAAAACATCTCCTGCTCCTTGAAACTGCGAAATCTTAAATTTTGCATTTGCGTAAGCGGAAAAATCATAACCATAGCGATCAAGATGATCAGGCGTTATGTTGGTAATCACTGCCACTTTTGGCTTGAAAGCAAGTAAGTCGTCCAACTGAAAACTACTTACTTCAATCACCGCGATTTTTTCCTTGGCATCCAACAATGCGCGTGAAAAACTTGTCCCTATATTGCCAGCTAAAATTGCATTCAATCCCGCTGTCTTTAGTAAATGATGAACAATAGACGTCGTAGTCGTCTTTCCATTGCTCCCTGTAATAGCAATGATCTCACCTCCAAAATATCTGGAAGCAAAATCAATCTCCGATACAATCGGCACTCCGTTTTTACGAAGCAATTTCATGATCGGAACGTTACCAGGAACTCCAGGACTCTTAACGATCATATCCATTTTTAAGAGACGGTTTTCACTGTGTCCTCCCTCTTCAAAAGCAATGCCGTTGGCAATCAATTCGGTTTTATAATTTTCTTTGATTGCTCCAAAATCACTGACCAATACAGTCCAGTTGTGCTTGGACGCCAACAAGGCTGCACCGACTCCACTTTCTGCTCCACCAATGATTCCAACACACTTCTCCATTCCCTATCTCACCTTCAATGTAATAATGGCTAGTATCGCCAAGAAAATACAAACGATCCAAAATCTGGTTACGATAGTGACTTCGTGTAAGCCCTTCTTTTGATAGTGGTGATGCAAGGGAGACATTAAAAATATCCGCTTGCCTTCGCCATATTTTTTCTTGGTATACTTGAAGTAACTAACCTGAAGCACTACTGATAAATTCTCTATTAAAAAGATTCCGCATAGAATCGGAATCAATAATTCTTTTCTTAAAATAATGGCCATCACTGCGATGATAGATCCAATCGCGAGACTACCTGTGTCTCCCATAAATACTTTTGCAGGAAACGCATTAAACCACAAAAACCCAATACATGCTCCTAGAAAACAAGCTGCAAAAACGAGCACTTCACCGATCTCTGGAATAAATAAAATCCCGAGGTAATCGGCAAAAACAGAGTTACCAGACACGTAGGCAAAAACACCAATGGAGGCACCGATAATGGCGGCACATCCAGCGAGCAATCCATCAAGGCCATCGGTAAGATTTGATCCATTACTTACTGAAACAATAATCAGAATGATCAATATGGTATAAAGAATTCCAGACCAGAGTCTATCGCTGCCAATGATTGAATGATAATTAAAAGTTCCCTTTTTTACGAAAGGAACATTGGTCAGCAATTCATCGGTGTAGGCTACTCTTTTTATAATTGGTTTACCTGCCAGCGTCGGCACATCAATCATCGCTTCTTCTACAATATTATACCCATTGTTCTGAGCATCTACAATGGGCACTCTTACCTGGATGTCTTCGTTCATCATCATGGTAATACCGATAAACAAACCCAACATCACTTGCCCAATTATTTTGAACTTACCACTGAGGCCATCTTTATTTTTTCTAAAAACTTTTATGTAGTCATCAACAAATCCGATGAATGCCATCCATACGGTGGTCACTAAAAGCATCTGGATATAAATATTGTCTAACTTGTTGATAAGGAGTGCTGGGATTAAAATACCACCAATCACGATAAGTCCACCCATGGTAGGTGTACCTTGTTTTATTTTCTGTCCATCGAGACCAAGCTCACGAACAGTTTCACCAATTAATTTTTTTCGAAGAAGATTTATGATGGGACCTCCTAACAGGAGCACCAATCCCAAGGATAGGATCATGGCTAAGCCAGCTCGAAAAGAAAGTCTCCATAGACCGCCGCCATTAGATTCAGAGATAAAGTCAAAAATGTAATAAAGCATCTGTTCTTAAATTAAAGAAACAGTATGCAGCGGGAGATTTAAATCTTTATCCAAATCTTTGACCCCGCTACAACTGTTAAAACCAACCTGAGAATGATAATAGAACCTATTCTTATAGTTCTTTAAATATCTCTTTTAATATTTCTTTGTCATCAAATGGCATCTTTACGCCATTGATATCTTGATACTTTTCGTGTCCTTTACCTGCCACAAGAATTACATCTTGAGGGCGGGCTAACATGCAGGCTGTTTTGATGGCTTCCTTTCGGTTTGTAATTTTCAAGACCTTAGTCGAAAGTTCACTATCTAGCCCAGCCTCCATGTCCCGTATGATTTGCTCTGGATCCTCAGTACGAGGATTGTCAGAAGTTAATATCACATGATCACTTAAACGTGCTGCTGCTTTCGCCATCTTTGGTCGCTTGCTTTTATCTCTATCTCCACCTGCGCCGACTACCGTAATAATCTTTTCTCCTTTCTTTTTCATCTGACCCAATGTTTCCAAAACATTGATCAATGCATCCGGAGTGTGTGCATAATCCACAAAAGCTGACCTGGTTGCTGTCCCTACTCTTTCCAGTCTTCCATCTGCAGAATCTATCGCTGACAATTCAGGCATAAATTCTTCGACTTCCAGTCCGAGTGCTTCAGCGCTTGCTACAACATTCAGCAGATTATAAGCATTGTAGGCTCCAACGATTTTAAAATAAGCTTCAATTTCGTTGATCTTCATGTGTAATCCCAGAAAGGATTGACTCATGATTTTGCCTTTATAATCCACCATGGTTCTCAATGAATATCGCTTGATATTTGCTTGAGAGTTTTCAATCATCACTTTACCATTTTTATCATCTACATTGATGATGGCGATCGCATTTTTATCCAATCTGTCAAAAAACATTTTCTTTACTCTGATGTATTCTTTCATATCCTTATGATAATCAAGATGATCATGAGAAATATTCGTGAATGCAGCCACATCAAAATGTATGGCGTTTACTCTACCTTGATCAAGCGCGTGTGAACTGACTTCCATGAAGACATAATCGCATTGCGCATCTACCATTTTCGCAAAGATGCTCTGCAACGTAATTGCATCTGGCGTGGTAAGTTGAGTAGGGATAATTTCCTCATTGATTCTTATATCAATGGTAGAGATCAATCCCACATTCAGACCCAATCGTCTGAAAAGTTTGAATAACAGTACCGAAGAAGTTGTTTTTCCATTGGTACCAGTAACTCCCCAAACTTTCAATTGGGTAGAAGGTTTTTCATAAAAGTTGGCAGCGATGTCGGCTAATTTATCACGAGTATTTTTGACCTGGATTAGATTTAGCTTCTCATATTTTTGATCCGTTACATCAGAGCATATGATCGATGTTGCTCCTGCCTGGATTGCTTTTTCTATAAATAGATGACCATCACTAGCCGTTCCTTTTATCGCGATAAAGCAATCACCCTTTTGTACTTTTCTTGAGTCAATTTGCAATTGATTGATGGTTGCATCATCGCTTCCATTTATCAATTTAAAATTGACACCTTCTAATATTTCTTTTAATGTTTTCAATTTTCAGCCTATCACTTTTGTTAAGCTATATTATCAGTTAAGATATAATTCAATTTCTTGTCCTACATTGTCTGTCCCTGGTCTTATTGATTGCGTAACTACTCTACCCAATCCACTTGCATTGACCTTGAGACCGATGCTTTCAAGTATGTAGGTTGCATCTCTTAATCCCATTCCTCTTACATCAGGCACTTCATTCCTCAAGATTTTCTTCTTCTCCATCAGTACGCCTTCCTCCGAAGGAAGTAATTGTACCCATTTTGAATT
>CALFDU010000147.1 GCA_937950315.1 uncultured Saprospiraceae bacterium
CCAAGTGGGTTTCACCTTGAACAACACCGATTGTGACGATACCAATCCAAATATCAATGAAACGGCACTCGAGATTCCCAACAATGAAATAGATGAAAATTGTGACGGCATAATTGAAGAAACTGATCTCGACAACGATGGATACAACGGAGCAGAAGATTGTGATGACAACAACCCTAACATCAATCCTGGTGTAGCTGAAATCTGTGATGGTATAGACAACAACTGTGATGGACAAATAGATGAAGGAGTAATGTTTACCTTCTATCTAGATGCCGATAACGATGGATATGGAGACTCCCAGAATTCAATAGAGAGTTGCTCGGCGGTTGCTGGTTATACCTTGGATGATTCTGATTGCGATGACACCAATCCGGACATCAGTCCTGGTGCTACAGAAATTTGCGATGACATTGACAACAACTGTGATGGGCAAGTAGACGAAGGTTTGTCTACCACCTATTACGCAGATAGTGACGGAGATGGTTTTGGAGATCTTACATCATCCATACAAAGCTGTGGTCCAGTAGCTGGTTATGTCTTAGACAACTCTGACTGCGACGACAGTGATGATGACATCCATCCCAATGCAGATGAAATCTGTGATGACCTAGATAATAATTGTAACGGAGAAGAAGATGAAGGTTTCGTCGTGGAAACCTACTACCTAGATAGCGATTTAGATGGTTATGGAACCGGAGCAGGATTCCAAGATTGTAACCAACCATTTGATGCAGCTACACAAGGTGGTGATTGTGATGACAGCGATCCGTCCATCAACCCAGATGCCCTTGAAATACCAAACAACGACATAGATGAAAATTGTGATGGCATCATTGCTGTGATTGATGAAGATGGCGATGGTTGGAATTCTGATGAAGACTGTGATGATGGCAATGCAGAAATCAATCCAGATGCCACAGAAATAAATGCCAATGGAGTCGATGAAGACTGCGATGGTCTGGACGGACCTTCTGCCAATGAAAATATTCTCGATGCACAGATTTTTGTTTTCCCCAATCCAGTTTCAGAAATTCTATTCATCGACACCCAACTAAAAAACCTGCAATTGGATCTTTTAAATGTAGAAGGAATCAAAGTACTAGAAGCCACTGGTCAAAACGCTCTAGACCTAACCCAATTGCCGGATGGAATCTATCTTTTATACATCAAGACTACTGATGGCGACGAATTGGTGAAACCGATTATTAAAATACAATAGAAGTTAGTTAATCAACCTTGCTGACTAAAAACCAAGAGAGGATGTGCTTCCAAAGCGCATCCTCTCTTGGTTTTACGATCCATAAATCCCCATTAAGTGCCCAAATAAAAAAGGGAAGCAGCACTGCTACTTCCCTCGTTTATTATTGTAATTATTGTTTGACTATATTTAGAACTTAACGTCAATCACATAGTTGTCAGAGTTGTTATCAGGAGTTTCATTGATCTCTCTGATTACGATAACGTATGTTCTTGAAGCACTTCTTACGATGAATGATTCACCTTCCTCGATTGGCCAAGTCATCAATTCGCCAGCTGCGTTTGTGTTCTGAAGCAATGTTGCTGTTTCCCAAAGACCATCAAATTCTTCTGACACGGCAATGTCGTCAAAGTCGAAAGTTTCTGGAAGTCCATTTGCATTTGGCAATAAGAATCTGATTTCAGTTCCGTTTACACCAGAAATAGATTTGATCCAGTTGATGTCATTTGGTTCGCCGATATCAATTCCTTCATCTTTGATTTCAGCATCAGCATCTTGCGATCCTGTTCCTACTCCTGTATCAAGATCCAATCCTCCTGTACCTGCTGGTCCAGCTGCATTGAATAAAATACCTTGAAGTGTTGTTACTGCTGTACCAGAGATACCAGTGATGATTTGGAAAGTCTCTGTTGTAACATTTCCAATCTCATCGGCCAACTCAATTCTATAATCAGTAGTTCCTGACTCCGCACTTGCTCTTACAAAGATTGTTCTAGCAAATCCATTTTGATCTTCTGTTGGAATCACATATGGGTTTCCGTCAAATGGGTTAGATGCATCATCATAGAATAATCTGTTTGCAAAATCACTGATCAATTCGTCGTTTTCAAAAACAGTAATAGATGCTAGTGGGAATGTTCCTTGTCCTACAGTAACAGGGATACCGATCAAAGCTCCTGGATCTACCATTGGCATTCCTGATCCACCGATTTCTACAGTTGGAGGTGTTCCACCATCTGTTGAGATGTTTAGACTTTGGCTAGAAGTTTCTCCAGCTTCGTCTTCAACGATAAATCTATAGTTTCTTGTTCCTGATTCGTGAGCAAGAATAGTAAGATCCCATACAAGACCTTCTTTGTCTGTTCCTACAATCAGTTTTGGATTTGCACCTGAGTCAACTCCATCCACCAAAAATCTTGCAGATAGAACTTCAAGACCATCTTCTTGTAAGAAGAATGTCTGTAAAGGAGAATCTCCTCTTGTTACTGAAATTCTCACATTAAAATTCTCTCCTGAACCAACAGTAGAGTCAAATGCCACGAATCCTGCTTCATCTACAAGAGATAATTCTGGACCTACTGTAAATAATCCACCGGTTCCTGGATCAATTGGGTCTTCTACACATGCATTGAAGGTCATCGCCAATAAGGCCAAACCTAGAAAGTGTATGATTGATAATTTTTTCATAATAAAA
Source organism: uncultured Saprospiraceae bacterium (assembly GCA_937950315.1). GTDB lineage: Bacteria > Bacteroidota > Bacteroidia > Chitinophagales > Saprospiraceae > JAHDBF01. The sequence continues at coordinate 2,676 of CALFDU010000147.1, forward strand.
TTTGTGTTTGTTTTTTATTTAGATGCCAAAAAGCACGCAAAGTTACATATATATCCAATAAGGAATTGTTAAAGAATAACATTAGCTGCATAAAATGGAAAGAAATGGGTTTTTGCATATGGTGTGTAGTCTTAAAATTCGGATAGATGGTTTTATAATTCTCTTAAAACCTTATTCTATCTAGACTGATTCTTTTTCTCTTTTTAGATTTATATCTACAGATAAAAAGATATATTCACCTATTACAAAAATACATTCATGAAACGAACACTTCAATTTATTTCTTGTCTTCTCGTGCTTTTATTTTCAAATAATTGCCTTTCTCAGGAAGGTTTAACAACTCCTATAGATTCTTCAGATTTTCTTAAGAATTATATTCCTCCCAATTACACCTACACCATTTGGTCTCTTCAGCCAGATATATTATCGTCCTCCACTGTTTCAGAGGATTTTAATAGAAACTCCTTTAGTTCTGGTGTACGCACAAATTTCAGTTTTAGAGAACAACAGGATAAGTCGGATACTTATTTGTTTGCCACACTTGATGAAAACTTTAGGACCGGTAAAACCCAGGATCTTCAAAACCCCAATGAGAATTTTTTTGACCATAGAATGTTTGTCAATGGCCAAAGAGATTTCTTTTTCAAGGATAAATTTTTTGTAGGGATTGGTGCAGATTATGTGGGGCAATTGGATAGAGATTTGATAGAAGACTGGAACTCGTCCATCAGGAATGATGGAAGTATCGACTTGGGTGTTGGTTATGGTAGAATCTATACCGTTACTACAGCTTGGACCGCCACGAGCATCTTCAATGATCTTGAAGGATATGGTGTAGAGGTGGATCGATCCTATGCCAAGGAATTGGCCGATCTCATCAGAACACAATCGCGTACAAGAATTTTTGACAATCGATTGATGCAGATTCAGAATAGAACCGAACTATTTACGTTTTTGGACGCCAACAATATTGCTACATTGACTCCTTTGACAGCAGCTGTCATCGATGACACTTTTGGCAACGAAACGTTCAGAGGTAGACAGTCAGGATATAGATTTTTTGGTGGGCTAAGACCTAGCGTAAATTCATTTACAACCAGGTCTTCAACCGAGGAAGACAATTCGCGAGATTTTGAACTCATTCCGATAGTCGAATTTGATTATAACTTACCCATCAGTGAAGATTGGCAATTTGATGTGAATACCTCGATCGCATTGAGAAGTTTGACAGGTGACGCTATAGATAAAAATACAAGATCATCTGCCAGTGTAAGTCTGGCTTGGTTACCAACCCAAAGAGTTCGATCAGCACTAAGTGCTTTTTATTCTGGGACATACAATGTAAATGAGGATATCTCAGATTTCACTTCTGTGAGTCTTGGCTACGCACTTAGGTATTATTTCAATCCACGATTGACACTTGATTTTAATGCTTCTATTTCTAACATTTGGACCAAGAATATATTCTTTGAAAGCTCCACCTTTGGACATCGAATTTCCTTAGGATTCAATTATGCCATTTTGTAAAAGAAATTTTCCATATTTTTATAAAAATTTAGAGTATGAAATCTATTCAAAAGCTTATTTTTTTAGGACTGACTATTTTTAGTTTCAGCTCAGCGACATTTGCGCAAGCGAAAACAGAGAAAGAAATCGTAATTGTAAAAAAGAGTATCGATGAAGATGGCAATGAGACAGAAGAGAAAATTGTTCTCAAAGGAGAAGAAGCAGAAAAGTACTTGAAAGAAAACAGTGTTCAAGTAAAAGAGACAGTAACAGAAAAAGATGGGGAAAAAGAAATGACCATCGAGGTGACAGCGGAAGGTGAAGGATACCAAGAAATGACCATCACCGTTGATGACGAAGGAGGCGAACACAAAATGATGGAAGGGGATAAAATGATTTTCATCGAAGGAGATGGAAAAGAAATTCCGGAAGACATCAAAAAAATGTTGCTTGAAAAAGGAGTGAACATTGACAGCTTGATCAACGCTGGGCAAACAGAAATGGAAGTAAAAGAATCACAACATTATAAAGTCGTAGAGATAGATGACGATGGAAATAAAAAAGTGATCGAGTGGACCGGCGAAGGTGAGATGCCAGAAGAGATGAAAGAAATCATGGACGAGCATGGCATTGAATCCAAGACGATAAAAAAACAAATCATGGTCGTCGAAGATGAAGATATTGATGTGAGCAGCAATGGTGAGATGAAGATCATCAAAATAAGAAAAGAGAAGGACGGAGAGAAAACGGAAGAAGTATTTGAACTAGATGCCGATGCTGAACTGCCAAAAGAAGTACAAGATATTTTAGAGGAACATGGAATTGATCTAGGTGATTTGGAGAAAGAAGGTCAGACAAGAATCAAGATTGAAATTGAAGAAGATGGAGAGGGCATGCACAAGCACAACATGAGTCCCAACAAAGCGCAACTTGGTGTTATGGTCGACGAGAACAATGGAGTACGTGTGGCTGACTTTATAAAAAATGGTGCAGCCAAAAGTGCAGGCGTTAAGATCGATGACTACATTGTTAAAGTAGATAAAATCGATATCACCAACCTTGAATCATTGATGAATGCATTGTCTGATAAAAAGCCAGGTGATGTTGTAAAGTTGAAAGTGAAAAGAAACGGTAAAACCAAAAAAATTAAAGTAACATTGAAGGCTTCTGAAGCATCAGCAACAAGTGCTACCTATCGTTTTGAACCATCATCTTCGACGGCGACCAATTACCGTACAGAACACAAAGTCCTAAAAATCAAAGGCGGTGATATCAACCAATGTGATCCCAATGAATCGGTAACAAAAAAGGTAAGTCTTACGGATAAAGAAATTGAAATTGTTGAAGAACATATCACCGAAGAAACCGGATTGAAGCAAGTTACTGTCGTATCAGGTAGCAATACCTTGGAGATCGGAGAAATTGATCTTTTCCCAAATCCAACCGACGGAAGCATTCGCGTTAGATTTCAGATAGACAATCAAGAAGAAACAAAAGTACAGATTATTGATATCGCAGGTCGCGCCTTATACGAAAATACAATTTCGGATTTTTCTGGTGTTTTTGATGAAGAGATCGACCTTTCAGGAAAAGGAATGGGAACTTTGGTGCTCATTATCGCACAAGGTGATAAAGCATTTACAGAAAAAATCTTGTTGAATTAAATGAACTGAGGGTATGGAATTATCCGACGATCTTACTTAAAATATACTTGGAGTTTAAAATTGAAGAGAGGAGTATGGTAAACCATGCTCCTCTCTTCTGCTTTCAACATTAAATAAATAATGAAAGGGATACAGGGTTGAACCTGAGTCCCTTTCTACTTATGGAATTGATCTACACCATTGTTTCGAATAATGTAGAATCATTATTAAGATGTCGAAATGTAATACTTTCTTGCTTCATCCTTTGCAACAATGTGGCAAAATCTGCTGCAACTGTCAGTTCAATTCCTACTATAGCTGGTCCACTTTCTCTATTATTCTTTTTTGTGTACTGAAAATGCGTGATGTCATCATTGGGTCCCAATAGATTTAGGAAATCTCTTAATGCCCCTGCCCGCTGAGGAAATTTGATGATAAAGTAGTGTTTAAGACCCTCATGCAACATCGACCGTTCCTGGATTTCTTGCGTACGATCGATGTCATTATTGCCCCCGCAGATGATGATCCCAATCCGCTTGCCTTTGATCTGCTCCTTGATAAAATCGAGCCCAGCAATCGATACGGCTCCTGCAGGTTCGGCCACGATCGCTTCTTCATTGTATAGATTTAATATTGCTGTCGATATTTTTCCTTCAGGTACTTGCAACAACAGATCGACCGTCTGCTGACAAATCAGGAAATTGTTTTTACCCATTTCTTTGACAGCTATCCCATCCGCAAATGTATCGATTTCATCTAGCCTTACATTTTGATTGGCTTCCCAAGAGGCAGAAAGTGCCGCCGCTCCAGCAGCTTCTATCGCAACAATTTTTGTCTCGGGACTTACCGCCTTTACATAAGATGAAACTCCAGCAATCAGTCCTCCACCACCAACCGCAATCAATAAATAGTCCAATGGTTTTTCTGCCTGCTCAATAATTTCTGCACCGACCGTTCCTTGTCCCGCTACAACCTCCTCATCGTCAAAAGGATGAATGAATGCTTGCTTCAATTTTTTCGCTTCCGCAAATGCTTCCTCCTGTGCTTCATCAAAATTATCACCAAACAAAACGATTTCAATCCAGTTTTCTCCAAACTGTTTTACCTTCTTGATCTTTTGTTTTGGAGTAGGGTTGGGCATGTATATTTTGCCTTTCACCTTTAAGCTCTTGCATGCAAAAGCCACTCCTTGCGCATGATTTCCTGCACTCGCACAGACCACTCCCTTTTCCAATACTTCTTGAGAAAGACCCACCATCTTGTTGTACGCCCCTCTGATCTTAAACGAACGGACAATCTGCAAGTCTTCCCGCTTCAGATAAATATCACAATCGTATTTGTCAGACAAGCCAAGGTTTAATTGAAAAGGCGTATTGATAACAACACCTTTCAATCGCTCCTGTGCTTTCTTGATTTTTGAAATAGGAATGAGTCTATGTTCACCAGGATTTTTAGTCATTTTTTGGTCTTAGTTTTCGCACCGTCGCTCCCGCTCTCCACATCTCCGAATTTTTTAATTCTTCCAATTCAGCCTCGAGTTTGACTCTATAATCACTCTGGCTATTACTATCTATACTCAACTTGGCCTCATGCCCAGCTTCAACACTGTCATACAAATCTTCAAAAACTGGTTTCACCGCATCACGAAATTTCTTCCACCAATCCAACGCTCCTCTTTGTGCCGTTGTCGAACAATTGGCATACATCCAATCCATCCCATTTTCTGCAACCAATGGATACAAAGATTCTGTCGCTTCTTCTACCGTTTCATTAAACGCTTCCGACGGAGAATGACCTCTTGCTCTCAATAAATCATACTGCGCCGCAAACAATCCTTGAATGGCACCCATCAATGTTCCTCGTTCGCCCGTAAGATCAGAATAAACCTCTCTCTTAAAAGTTGTTTCAAACAAGTATCCTGAACCTATCCCGATACCCAATGCAATAATTCTATCCCTAGCTTTTCCCGTCGCATCTTGGTGTACCGCAAAACTCGAATTCAATCCCTTGCCCGCCAAGAACAATCTTCTAAGACTGGTGCCACTTCCTTTTGGAGCCGCTAGAATAACATCAACATCTGCTGGTGGCTCAATGCCTGTCTGATCGAGATACGTAATTCCAAATCCATGAGAGAAGTAAAGCGCCTTACCTGCAGTCAAGTATGGCTTTAAAGTCGGCCATACTGCAATCTGCGCCGCATCTGATAATAGATATTGAATCACTGTCCCTCTTTCCGCTGCTTCTTCAATGCCAAACAAAGTTTCTCCCGGCACAAAACCATCCGCAACCGCCTTGTCATATGAAGTAGAAGGACTTCTCTGACCGACGATCACATGGAAGCCATTGTCTCTAAGGTTCAATGCTTGCCCTGGTCCTTGCACACCATAACCAATGATCGCAATCGTTTCATCTTTTAATATTTCTCTCGCTTTCTCTAGTGGAAATTCTTCTCTGGTTACAACCGTTTCCATGGTTCCCCCAAAATCTAATTGTGCCATAATACTATCTTGTTTTTTTAAGTGATTTTAAATATGTGTTCAATTGTTCAAGTGGTTTGGCGATGGCAACTCTGCCAGATCGGACAAACTCATATATCCCGTATTGTCTTAGTTCGTTTAGTAGTGCTTCTGTCTCCTCCTTTAATCCTGTTTTCTCTATCACGATAAATTCTTTTTCAACTTCAAGAATTCTCGCATTGTGTTTTCTAATGATCTTTTCTACTATATTGCCATTGATGAATGCTTTGGTCGGTACTTTGTACATCGCAACCTCTTGATGCACCATCTCGTTATTGTCGTAGTGAAAAGCCTTGATGACATCAATCTGTTTGTCCAGCTGTGCGACCAGTTTCACAATAGATGCTTCGTCCAAAATGACCACGATAATAAATCGATACACACCTTCCATGGAAGAGCTCGAAGCAGTAATGCTTTCTATGTTGATGTGACGCTTAGTAAAAGTAGAAAGTACTCTTGCCAAAACGCCCGTCTTGTTTTCCGTGAATACGGACAATGTATATTCTTGTTTCATGCTAACTTAATTGAATTTGTGAAACAGACTTTCCCGTTGCAATCATCGGGAACACATTTTCTTCTTTCTCAACCTTGACGTGCAATAAGTAAGGTCCTTTATGCTTTAGCATTTTTTCAATACCCGCTTCCAGCTCTTCTGGCTTTTCAATTTTTGCTGCTTCCACCCCAAATCCTCTGCTGATCATAACGAAGTTTGGATTCTGTAATTCCACCGCAGAATATCTTCTATCAAAAAACATTTCTTGCCACTGTCTCACCATTCCCAAGTGCTCATTGTCAAGAATCAAAATCTTGACTGGAATATTCCACTGCGCACACACACCAAGTTCTTGCAATGTCATCTGAAATCCTCCGTCACCAATAATCGCCAAAGTTGTATTTTTTGGTCTTCCCATTTGTGCGCCGATAGCAGCAGGTAGTCCATAACCCATCGTTCCAGCTCCACCCGAAGAAACCCATTGGTCTTTTCCGAGGTAGTCGTAGTATCGAGCGGCAGCCATTTGGTGTTGTCCTACATCCGTACAGACGATGGCCCTTCCTTTGGTCTGCCTTGATGCTTCTTTTATGACTCTTCCCATGGTCATTTGCTTGCGCTTTGGATTCAGATCTTTGGCAATAACTTTTTTGTATTCTTTGTCATAAGCTGTATCAAATTCTTTCCTCCACTTGCTGTGGGTTTTCTTTTTCACCAATGGCAAAAGTGCTTTCAATGCAGCTTTTGCATCACCTAGAATAGGGTAGTCGATCTGTACATTTTTATTGATTTCAGCAGGATCGATTTCAATATGTATTTTTTTAGCTTGTGTTGCATATTTGTCCAATCGTCCCGTCACCCGATCATCAAATCTCATTCCGATTGCAATCAGCAGATCACATTCATTGGTCTTGATGTTTGGCGCATAATTTCCATGCATGCCCAGCATGCCCACATGCATCGGATGATCATCACTCAAGGCCGATAGTCCATGTATCGTTGCCCCTACAGGGATGCCTGCTTTTTCTACCAGTTTTTTAAATTCCGCCTGTGCCTTGGCAATGTGAATGCCATGTCCCGCTAGGATAAATGGTTTCTTTGCTTTGTTGATGGCAGCCGCTGCCACTGCAATCTGATCTTGCTGGATTTTTGGTTTTGGATGGTAAGATCTGATGGGTGGATTTTTCTCGTAAGAATAATTGCACATCTCTATTTGGGCATTTTTGGTAACGTCAATCAAGACGGGGCCCGGTCTTCCAGAGTTGGCGATATAAAATGCTTTCGCAAATATTTCAGGAATCTCTTCAGCCGAAGTGATTTGATAATTCCACTTGGTTACTGCCGTCGAGCAACCGATTACATCTACTTCTTGAAAAGCATCTGATCCCAAAAGATGCGCATACACTTGCCCGGTGATACATACCAATGGCGTTGAGTCCAACATGGCATCTCCCAATCCAGTAATCAGATTGGTAGCACCTGGCCCAGATGTGGCAAACACAACTCCCGTTTTTCTGGTGACACGAGCATATCCTTCTGCTGCGTGAATCGCTCCTTGCTCATGTCTAGTAAGTATGTGTTGAAGTCTGTCTTGGTAATGGTATAGAGCATCATACACAGGCATAATTGCTCCCCCCGGATATCCAAAAATCAAATCTACGTCTTCTTTTATCAAGCATCGCATGATGGCATCTGCTCCCGATACCTTTATAGCCCTTGATTTTTTCTTGCTGATCTTTTTTCTTTTTACTGATGCTTCCATTTAAAGTGTGGTTATGCACCCGTGACTCGCCGATGCTACAGTCTTTCGGTACTTCTTTAAAAAATATTTTTCTTCCTTTTTTGGGTTTGTGTAATTTTCTTTGCGCAGTGCAATTTCTTCATCGGTCAGATCAGCAGATATTTTGTTATTGACCGCATCAATGGTGATCATGTCTCCATCTTCTAGCAACCCAATCAAACCTCCATCGTAAGCTTCAGGTGTGATGTGTCCGACAACAAATCCATGCGTCCCTCCGCTGAATCTACCATCCGTAATCAAAGCAACCGATCCACCCAATCCTGCTCCCATAATGGCGGAAGTTGGCTTAAGCATTTCTGGCATCCCTGGCCCTCCTTTTGGTCCACAATATCTGATCACTATGACTTCCCCTTCTTTTATTTTTTTATCTGCAATGGCTTCGTTGGCATCATTTTCCGAATCAAAAACCTTTGCTGGCCCAAAAAACTGCTCACCTTCCTTTCCCGTAATTTTTGCCACCGATCCTTCCTCAGCCAAGTTGCCGTACAATATTTGTATGTGTCCCTTTTGTTTGATTGGATTCGATACTGGATATAGAATTGGGTGATCAATCGCTTTCACATCCGCCAAGTTTTCCTCGAATGTTTTTCCAGTGATGGTCATAGCCGATCCATCAAACAAATCTTCTTTCATCATCATCTTCATCACAGCAGGTACTCCTCCTTCATGGTATAAATCTTCCATTACATATTTGCCGGAAGGCTTAAGATCTGCCAAAAAAGGTGTCTGATCACTGATGTATTGAAAATCATCAATATTGAAGGAAATTCCCGCTTCATGTGCAATCGCAAGAATGTGAAGTACCGCATTGGTCGATCCGCCAAGCACCGTAATCAATCTTACCGCATTTTCAAATGACTTTCTACTCAAAATATCCAGTGGCTTAAGATCTAAGTCAATACAGTTTTTGATGGCAGTAGCTATTCTTGCTGTCTCTGAAGCCTTGTCTTTATGCTCTGCCGGAATCGAACTATTGTAAGGCAAGCATAAGCCCAATGCTTCAATCGAAGATGACATGGTATTGGCCGTGTACATTCCCCCGCAGGCACCTGCACCCGGTATGGCATTCTTGATAATGTTCTTGTAGGTTTCTTCATCTATCTTTCCAGATATCTTTTCACCCAGTGCCTCAAAAGCAGATACGATATCTAGTTTCTTTCCTTTGTAAAAACCAGCCTTAATAGTTCCTCCAAACACAACCACTGCTGGCCGATTCAACCTACAGATTCCCATTAAAGCGCCTGGCATGTTTTTATCACATCCTACTATCGGAACCAGTCCATCATACCACTGAGCAGAAGCCACGGTCTCAATTGAATCAGCAATAATTTCTCTCGATGGCAGAGAGTAGCGCATACCCGATGTCCCCATAGAGATTCCGTCACTGACCCCAATCGTGTGAAAAATCAATCCCACCAAGTCTTGTTTGTTGATGTCCGTTTTGATGTCTTTAGCCAGATCATTCAAGTGCATGTTGCAAGTATTGCCATCCCATCCCGTACTCACGATTCCGATCTGAGGTTTCTTCATATCATCCTCAGTCAAACCGACTCCGTAAAGCATCGCCTGAGCCGCTGGTTGACTTGGGTTTTGGGTAACGTTTTTACTGTATTTGTTTTTGTTCATAGTTGTGTATAAAAAAATGCCATTCTTATAAAGAGAATGACATTTATATTTTAGTATATCGTACTTTCTCCTTAGGTGTTCTTTAATTGAATCACCACAATTATTATTGACTTTGAAATAATATTAATCATTGTATATTTTGTTTTTATCTTTCACGGATGCCCTTCTTTTAGATTATAACAGATTTAGCGATATCCATTTTCTTGCTATTGAAATCTACCAGATCATCATTGATCAACGCGTAGATAATATCTCCGAGTTCAGAACAACTTGTCTGAATCCGGGGATTCAGATCTTCAGTCAGAATCCGCTCAGCTACACATCTATTGACCGCTGCTTTTATCGCATTTGATTCCTCATTCATATCAAAATGCTCAAACATCATTGCCGCAGATAATATCGTGGCAATTGGATTGGCTCTGTCTGTTCCTGCTGCTTGCGGATAGGAACCATGCACCGGTTCAAACATGCAGTGTTTTTTTCCAAATGATGAAGAGGGTAGCAAACCAATCGATCCTGCAATCACACTGGATTCATCTGAAATGATATCGCCAAACATATTGCTGCATAAGATCACATCAAATCTTGATGGGTTCAAGATTACTTGCATGGCTGCATTGTCTACATATAAATAATCAACTTCAACATCCTGATATTTTGACGCAAGTTCTTGTACCACCGATCTCCAAAGTCTAGAAGTTTCCATAACATTTGCTTTGTCTACCAAAGTCAATTTCTTCCTTCTTTTTTGAGCAGCTTCAAAAGCGGGAATCGCAATTCTTTTTATTTCCTTCTTTGAATAAACGCAGGTGTCAAATGCTTTTTTGCCTCCTTGCTTCAATCCCTTTTTGCCGAAATAGATCCCTCCAGTTAATTCTCTGTATATAACGAAGTCTACTCCTTGTATTTTTTCTTTTTTGAGTGGTGATAAGTCAAGCAAACTATCGTATGCTTTTATGGGTCTTACATTGGCATACATTTTTAATAATTTCCTTAAAGCCAATAATCCTTGTTCTGGTCTGACCTTGATACTAGGATCATGGTCATATTTCGGATCACCTATCGCTCCGAGTAAAACCGCATCACATTCTAGGCAAGCTGCCTGTGTAGTTTCAGGCAATGGATGACCAGTCTTATCTATTGCTGCCGCACCGATATCCGCATAACACATTTCAATTTTGTGATTGAATTTTTCTGAAATAGCTTCAATAATTTTTACCGCTTGATCAATAACTTCTGGGCCGATACCATCCCCTGGAAGAACTGTTATTTTGTTTAATGTACTCATCTAGTATACTATATGTTGTTGTTGAAATTTTTCGATGACTGCTCGTTTACTGATCAGATAATCTATTGTATCCATCCCATTGATCAAACACTCTTTTTTAAATGGATCTATATCAAATGTTATATGGATTTTACCTCCTTCAACCGTCAGTGTTTGATGAGTCAGACTTACGTCAAATGTTGTCTTTGGGTTTTCTTCTATGGCTGTAAATATTCTATGAAGCACCTCTTGATCTACTGTAATCGGAAGTATGCCATTGTTCAATGCATTGTTCTTGAAAATGTCTGCAAAGAAACTTGAGATGACTACTTTGAATCCATAATCTCCAATGGCCCATGCAGCATGTTCTCGGCTTGATCCACAACCAAAGTTTCTACCAGCAACCAATATTTCTCCTTTGTACGTTTCGTTGTTTAAAATGAAACCGTCAATCTTCTCATGGGCAGCATTGTATCTCCAGTCCCTAAATAAATTTTCCCCAAAGCCCAACTTACTCGTTGACTTCAAAAATCTTGCAGGGATGATCTGGTCTGTGTCGATGTCTTCCATAGGAAGAGGAACCGCCGTTGTCTGTATGTTGGTAAATCCTGACATTAATTCAATTCTTTTCTTACGTCCACAATCTTTCCAGCAATGGCAGCTGCTGCTGCCGTCAGAGGGCTAGCCAAAATGGTTCTAGCTCCTGGCCCTTGTCTGCCTTCAAAGTTTCTATTGGAAGTAGATACACAGTATTTTCCGGCAGGAATCTTGTCTTCATTCATCCCCAAACAGGCAGAACAGCCAGCTTGTCTCAATTCAAATCCAGCAGATGCTAGAATCTTGTCAAGGCCTTCTTTCTTTGCTTGTTTTGCAACCAATTGCGACCCAGGTACAACAAAAACCTCTACGTTTTCTGCCTTCTGTTTTCCTTTTATGTATTGCGCTACTTCTCGCAAGTCCTCAATCCTTGCATTGGTGCAACTCCCGATAAATACATAATCTATCGGCATGCCTTCTAATATTTTGCCTTTATTAAATCCCATGTAGTTGAGGGACTTGTCAACCGATGCGTTCGACGATTCACTTGTGGACGGAATGGCTTCATTGATTTTGATTCCCATTCCGGGGTTGGTACCATATGTTACCATCGGAGCAATGTCGGCCGCGTCAAATTCATACTCAATATCAAAAATCGCAGACTCGTCTGTTGTTAATTTTTTCCACTGAGTCAACGACTCATCAAAGCGGATCCCTTCTGGTTGAACTTTGTCTTTAAGATAATTAAATGTCGTCTGGTCTGGTGCAATCAGTCCTCCTCTTGCTCCCATTTCTATGCTCATATTACAGACAGTCATCCTTCCTTCCATACTCAATGACTCGATGGCCTCTCCTGCATATTCTACAAAGTGACCAGTTGCTCCTCCGACACCCAGTTTGGCAATGACATAAAGAATTAGATCTTTGGCCGAAACACCTCTTTGTAATTGCCCATTTATTTTGATGCGCATTTGTTTTGGCTTCACTTGAAGTACACATTGTGATGCCAATACTTGCTCTACCTCACTTGTCCCTATCCCAAATGCAATAGAACCAAATGCACCATGGGTTGAAGTGTGGCTGTCGCCACATACTATTGTCATTCCCGGTCTGGTCATCCCTAACTCTGGTCCGATAACATGTACAATCCCTTGGTTGGGATGGTGTAAATCAAAAAGCTCAACCCCAAATTCTTTACAATTTTCGCTTAGCTGGTTTACTTGTTTTTTTGATAATGGATCTTGAATCGGAAGGTGTTGATTTTTTGTCGGCACATTGTGATCCGCCGTACCTACTGTTCTAGAAGTATTAAAGACTTTTACATTTCGCTGTCTCAAACCATCAAACGCCTGAGGACTTGTCACTTCATGGATGAAATGCTTGTCTATGTACAAGATGATTTGTTTTGCATCAATTTGCTCAACAATATGTTTGTTCCATATTTTATCAAATAGTGTTGTAGACATAATTCAATTAAACTGTTTGAAAAATATTTTGTCGCTCTAGAATTTTTACAAGATCCTCGTCTTTCACTTCTTTCAGTTCATCTGCCACCTTGATAAAGCTACTATAAGCCAAATCCAAATTGTCTTTGGTTAACTCGTATCCAATGGCTCTTGCTCTATACGCAACCGCAGCTCTTCCTGATCTTGCTGTAAGTATGATTCTTGACTCAGAAACTCCGACTTCCTTTGGGTCAATGATTTCATAGGTCTCTCTGTGCTTGATCACACCATCTTGATGAATTCCAGATGAATGTCCAAATGCATTTCCACCCACTATCGCTTTGTTGGCTTGAATCGGCATGGCCATTGCTTCTGATACGGCTTCGCTTGCGGCTTTGAGCCTCGTAGAGTCGACATTGGTGAAATATTGATTTTTCATTCTCTTTTTGATAATCATTACCACTTCTTCCAGAGCTGTGTTTCCAGCACGTTCTCCCATTCCATTAAGTGTGCATTCTATTTGTCTAGCACCTGCTTTGATCGCTGCAATCGAATTGGCAGTAGCCATGCCTAAATCATTGTGGCAGTGTGCAGATATAATTGCTCGATCAATGTGCTTTACATTGTTGATCAAGTAGTTAATCTTTTCTTGATATTCAGAAGGCATGCAATATCCAGTTGTATCCGGGATGTTAACAACGGTCGCTCCGGCCTTGATGACTTCCTCTATTACCTTTGCAAGAAATGCATTGTCGGCGCGACCAGCATCTTCTGCATAGAATTCAACATCCTCTACATATTTCTTAGCATACTTGGTGGCTGCAACCGCCCTTTCAATAATTTTATCCTTTGTGGTTTTGAATTTGTATTTAATGTGAGATTCTGATACACCAATGCCCGTATGAATCCTTGGAAAATTGGCATATTTTAATGCCTCGGCCGCTACATCAATGTCCTTTTGGATGGATCTAGTCAAACCACAAATGGTGGTTGACCTCACTTCTTTGCTGATTCTCTTAATCGCATCAAAGTCTCCAGGACTTGAAATCGGAAACCCCGCTTCGATGACATCTACGCCCAGGCTATCGATCACTTTTGCCAAACGGACTTTCTCGTCTACGTTCAATTTACAACCAGGCACCTGTTCACCATCTCTTAGTGTCGTATCGAAAATATATACTCTATCCTTATTCATCTTATTATGAGCTTATGTACAATGAAATTATCTCATAAAATGAAGAAAATCTTTCCTAATATTTTGATTTTTACGAAAATCAAAAGTGTATTTTACATATGTATTTTATTGAAATTCAGTAGTTTATAACAAATGACGCTACGATGTCCAAGCGCTATTTTAGCAAGCTACCGCAGTATTTTTTAAACCGCATTGATTTATAGACATTATACTATGTCCTTTTTTAGAAAGAGCGCAAGACTCTGTTGCCTTAGCAATCGATCTTTTGCAAAGATTTTGACTATGAATAATAATTGACATACATTTGAACATAGATATGAACACATATACATTTACATATTCATTTTTTTATTTCTGGAGCTACTTTAGTCAGTGATCGGATCTATGAATTTGTATTTGTAAAACATAAAATTTAAAAGGTCCTGATTTTCAGGGCCTTTTTTTTTATACCTATAAAGAAGAGATGGAAAAATGTTTAATTCAGGGCTACAAAGGATCATTTCACGAAAGTGCAATGAGCAAGTATTTTGGTAAACAAGAATATACAGCAGTTCCTTGTGATAGTTTTGATATACTCGCAAAGTCACTTGATGATGGAGTAGCCCCGATAGCTTTGATGGCAATTGAAAATTCTATTGCTGGAAGCATATTGCAGAATTATCGAATTCTACGCGAACATAAATTAGAGATAATTGGTGAGCAGTACTTACAGATCAGACATCAACTTATGGCCTTGCCCGGTCAAAATATTGAGGATATTAAAAAAGTAATATCGCACCCCATGGCAATTAACCAATGCCTTGATTTCTTGAATGAACATCCGGCCATAAATCGAAAAGAGTTTGCGGATACCGCTCTTGCCGCCAAAGTAATTTCAGAGAATAAAACAAAAGGAGTAGCCGCTATAGCCAGCGACTTAGCTGCCAAAATTTATGGTCTAGAAATAATTGCTCCAAATATTGAAACAGTGAAGAGTAATTATACAAGATTTTTTGTGGTCCAAAAGACAAAAGGCAACCTGAATCTAGATATCGACAAAGCAAGTATCTACATTAAACTGAAACACAAACAAGGCGCACTGCTAAAAGTACTTTCAATATTGAATGACAATGGAATCAATCTTAGTAAGCTACAGTCATTCCCTGTCTTAGGTGCATTACATCAATACTATTTTTATCTGGATTTAGAATTTGATGACCAATATAAATACCATTCTTGTATGCAATTGCTTAAAGAAGAATGCATCAACTGTGAGATTATGGGTGAATACACCAACGCCAAAGTTGGATTGCCAAACCAAGCCAAAGTCACAGTAATATGAAAATAGGAATAGTAGGAATTGGATTGATAGGAGGTAGTATAGCCAAAGAACTGAAAACTAGAAGTCTTGGTACCATCCAAGTGTATGGCACAGACAAAAACCCTGACCATGTTGCCAAAGCAAACAGCTTGGCCCTGGTAGATGAAATGCTTTCAGAAGAAGAACTGTTTGAACAAGCAGAAGTAATTTTTATCGCGATTCCAGTAAATAAGATCAACGATGAGTTAGGGCGATTCTTAGACAAGACAAGACCAGATCAAGTGTTGGTGGATACTGGTTCGACCAAGCGATTTATATGCAGAGGGATTTCCAATCACCCCAATCGATCTCGTTTTGTTGCCGCGCATCCATTGGCAGGGACTGAATTTTCTGGGCCGGATGCGGCCCTCCTGGATTTATTCAAGGGAAAGAAATGTATCATTTGCGAGAAGCATAAATCTGCGGAAGATGCTCTTGAAAAAGCATTGAAAGTCTTTAACTTTTTAGGGATGGATAGTTTCTATATGGATCCAGAAGAACACGATAAGCATTTGGCATTTGTATCACATTTGTCACATGTCAGCTCGTTTACATTAAGCCTGACCGTTCAAGAAATTGAAAACGACCAAAATCAGATATATAACCTGGCAAGTACTGGCTTTGAAAGCACCGCAAGACTAGCAAAAAGCAATGCGATTACTTGGGGTCCGATTTTTGATGCTAATAAAGAGTACTTGGTGGAAGCCATTGATTTATACATCAATAATCTTGAAAAATTTAAACAATCAATATTAACTAATAACATTAAAGAGTCAACAAACTTAATGCTCAAGGCAAATGAAATTTCAGAGGTTCTGGATGGCATTGCGTTGAATAAATAGACATTAAAATGAGTAATACACAAGTACAAGAACAAAAGAAAGAAAGATGGATTTCAGCGGATAGACGACCAGTGGTGATCGCTGGCCCCTGTAGTGCAGAAACGGAAGAGCAGGTCATCGAGACCGCTAAAAGATTGAAAGCAACCAAAAAGATGGACATTTTCCGTGCAGGAATATGGAAGCCTCGTACTCGGCCCAATAGTTTTGAAGGAGTAGGGGTGACTGGATTGCCTTGGATGAAAAGAGTGAAAGATGAAGTTGGATTGCCTACCACCGTTGAGGTGGCAAACGCAAAACATGTTGAATTATGCCTGGCTTTTGATATCGATATATTATGGATAGGAGCAAGAACAACGGTGAATCCATTTGCTGTGCAAGAGATTGCTGAGGCATTGAGAGGTGTTGATATTCCAATCATGGTGAAAAACCCGATCAATCCTGATCTTGCACTTTGGATGGGTGGTATTGAAAGATTGAGTGCTGTGGGGCTGAAAGAAATCGGTGCGATCCATAGAGGTTTTTCCAATTTAGGAGAAAAGTTTTATAGAAACAGACCGCAATGGCAGATAGCACTTGAATTTATGAGAAAAATGCCTGAAATTCCGATTTATTGTGATCCTAGTCATATCTGTGGACGCAGAGACATCCTACAAGAAGTAGGACAAAAAGCAATGGATCTAGACTTCAACGGATTGATGATTGAAACACACATCGATCCGGATAATGCTTGGAGTGACGCCAATCAACAGATTACTCCAGAGACTTTTGGAACGATGATCACGGATATGGTGTTAAGAGAAGGGTACGAGGATAATCCAGTTTTACAAAGTAAATTGGATTATATGAGACAAGAAATTAATCATATTGACGATGAATTGCTTAACTTATTGTCCAATAGAATGAAAGTAGTGAGAGATATTGGAGAATACAAGAAAGAAAACAACATCACCATTCTACAGCAAAAGAGGTGGAATGAGATACTTGAAAAAGCAATAAAGCTGGCAGCTGAACGAGAGATGAATACTGAATTTATCATTAAGTATATTAATGCAGTTCATCAAGAAAGCATCAACCAGCAAGAAGAAATTTTTAAAGCTAAAAAATAATTACAAAATGGATTTACCTAAAGTTTATGACAAAGTTCCTGTAAAAGTAGAACTTGAAGAAGGAAAGAGATATGCATGGTGTACCTGTGGTCTTTCTGACAATCAACCTTGGTGCAATGGTGCACATAAAGGCACTGGCTTCTCTCCAAATGTTTTTGTGGCAGAAGAAACCAAAACAGCACATATGTGTCAATGCAAAGCAACAAAAAACCCAGGTTTTTGTGATGGAACTCACAAGAGTTTATAATCTAAAGCAAACAAGATAATTAACTACACTCTACCAAAGAGTTAGTAAATACGAAAAGCGCCTTATCATCTTTGTATGATAGGGCGCTTTTCGTATTTGTTTGCCCATGATTCTGACAATTAATTGACAAACAAACCATAATTAAAAACATAATGGCGAAAGCCTTATTACATTTGAATCCATAAAACAATAGATCTACAAATAAGAATCAACACCCTTTTGTACATAAAGGAGCCGGGGTTGAAGAATTCCGGTTCCTTCTTTTTTAGTTCGATAAAAAATCTCTCAGAACTATTTTCTTTTGTATCAATTTGTCATCTCGCAAAAGAACGACTTTAATCTTATTTCCAGCTCTTCGACTTAACTTGTTATCCAAATTAAACAAAGTGTATTTGTGGGCGGAGTAGATGCCCACCTTCTTAATAACATCTCCTTTTTGTATTCCTACTTCCTCGGCTGGCGAACCTGGAACTACTTCAAATACAATGAAATTCCTAAGCTTTGGTCCAAAGGCAAGCAATTCCATTCCTGCTAAGTTGTATTTAAATTCCTTCTTTAAACCTCGTATGGGTTTGAGGTACATCTCCTTTTCTAAATAATTGATCACTATGTTGAAGCGGCGAAGCAATAGATTGCCTACAAGTCCATCCCGATTGTTATAAAAATCAGGATCAATTGCATCATCTATTTCCTGAAAGTGAGTGAGTATATTGTTGAAGGTGTATTCGTTTATTTGAAGGGATTTCATTTTGCCTTTGTATCCACTTATAAAACCACCGATTCCCTTTCCTAAATTACCTGGTGCAGCATTTTTAGGAGGAGTAATAATTTTATTGGGACTTGTGTTAATTAGATACGTCAATGCGGCACCCGTATCAATCAAGAGTTTTATTTCTTGCTCTTCACTATTCGGTTTTGCCGTTTGGCATACCATGTAAGGTTTGTTGTTTATTATTTCAATATCAGACTTTGTATATCCCTTTAACTTTTTGGTAAATTTATCAGGATGCCAAAGTATTAATTTCTTCTTTCTATAATTTATTTCAACAATGAGGTTCCTGAAATAGCTTCCGCCAATGATGCCATCGATCTGCGTACCAGTCATCTGCTTCAGGTTTAAAAAATTATCCTCAAGTACAACGATGTCTCTCTTGACTGTTGGAGTATTTTCTATTTCTAAACTAATTTGTCTGGAGATAAGTGCATTGACAGAAGTATTTACATCGGATCCTCTCAAATTTACCATATTGTCGTAGGTGAATCCTAGAAGGTCTGTGATTTGTTTTTCAAAGAAGATGGTATGCTCTGCTCCTGTATCAAAAATGAAGACCAAAGGAAGAATTCCTTGCACTTCTACTTTGAGTAGTATATAACCAGCAATGAAGTCAAAAGGTATTTCAACCTTGCCTTTTTTATTTTGAATTAGGTCTAGACCAGGAAGTTTGCTTTGACCACTGGAAACTTGTACCATGCTTAAGCACAGTAAGAATAAAAGGAAAAATCGCTTAATTTGTTGAATTGCCATTCTACTGACTAAGTTAGTTTAAAATGGTAAAACGATAGGCTTAGAAATAAAAAAAGCTGACTCCAAATAGGAGCCAGCTTCTTTTGCTTATATGAAATGTAGTCAAGACTACTTCATTATTTTCATTTCGATTCTTCTGTTGGCTTTTCTACCCTCAGGAGTTGCGTTGTCTCCCACTGGATTAGCACTTCCTAAACCGTTTGAAACGATTCTGTTAGCAGCAATTCCTCCATTGGTAACCAATCTAGTTTTAACTGCATCCGCTCTGTCCTTAGAAAGTTTAACATTTTTTCCAGCGTCTCCTGTGCTATCAGTGTATCCAGTTACAGCAACCTTTACATCTGGGTAAGCTTTAAGGATAGCTGCTACGTTGTCAACCTCTGCAGCAGTTGCTGCATCAATATTAGCAGAACCTGTAGCAAATGTCAAACCTCTAAATGTAAAGTTTGCATCTCCTTTGAATCCGCCTTTTACGTAATCCATCATCTGGCTACCTGCTGATCCTGCAGCAAATGTAATTTTATCCAAAGCTCCTTTTGCAGCTTCGTTGATGTTGCTAAATGCTCCACCAATCATGTCTCCCATTTTACCAGCTGCATCACCTACAGCACCCGCTGCATCTCCAGCTACATCTGCAACAGCTCCTGCAGCATTTCCAACAGCACCTGCTGCATCTCCTGCAACTTCACCTGCTTTGTCTACAACATTTCCTGTTACGTCTGCCACTTTATCTCCTACTGGGTTTTTCAATCCAAAGTAAGAAGCAATAGCAAGAATAGCTACGATAGGCAACAACCACTTAAGTAGTCCTCCGCCTGCTTTTGCAGCTGTTCCAGCAGCATCTCCAGCAGCACCTGCTACATTACCTGCTGCATTTCCAACAGCACCTGCAGCATCACCCACAACACCAGCAGCGCCTTTAACAGCACCTCCAGCCATGTCAGCAGCACCTTTTACAGCTCCACCTGCCATGTTAGCAGCACCTTTGGCAACATCACCTACTTTGTCAGCAGCGTCTCCGAAGAAACTCAAACCTGAAGCAAAACCTGATGGCATTGCTGATTTAACAGCACTCTTCTGGCCACCCAAAAAGTCCATCAATCCTGATGCACCCAATTTATTTTTCATTACATGACTACCAATCATCTTCATTAAGAATGGCGCAGCCATTTTAATAAGTGATGATGCTGAACTTCCTCTCAAACCTGCAAATTTTGCAATGTTGTCAATCATTCCTCCTGACTTGTTACCTAGAAGAAGATTAAGAACTCCAGATCCTTGGTTCATTAATTTTGATACTCCGCTAGCTCCTCCACCGAAGATTCCTGCAATATCATCCATTCCTCCACTATCCATTCCTTTTAAAAGATCTAAAACTTTTCCTGCTCCACCTTCATCTTTCGCAGACTCAATCGTTGAGCCAAGAAGTGCAGGGAAAATACCTCCTAGTGCTTTACCAACACTACTTTCAGATTCTCCTAAAAATTTACTTGCTTGTCCGGCCAATGTACCTGATACCTGGTCTTTAAGCATTCCTAATAAATCCATAGTTTCAATTAATTATTAAAGTTATTTAAATGTAAAAAGTTAGTCTTTATGTAGAGAACTGCATCGCGTCCTTAATGAAATCAATTATTATCTATGATAAGTTTCTTCTTAAGATAATTTTAACAAAAATAGGGAAATATAATGTATAAGGAATAAATTATCAATTGATTATATAATTTACTATTTATTAATGTATAAAATATATTATCCCGTCAATTGACCGCAAAGACCTATAATTGTTGGAGTTTAACCCATTTTGCCTTTAGTCTTAGCTTCATTCTTTTGTTTCAACCGACATTGATGATTTCACAGTGTATTATTTTTTAGTATTGTACTTTAGCAAAAAAAGCATTGACCTTTCTTTTAAAATGACCACTAGTTAGTAATGAGTAGGCATTTTGATCACCTTTTTAAGTCGAACAGATACATTGAAAATTAGAAACCAGGACATACAATGAGTGGTCTCAAACAAGAAACAGGGACCTTTTTTCTCAACAAACTGGAAGAGTTATACCTTTCTGATGTAGAGTCAATCCAAAAAGTTAAAGCAACGTTTAGGTTGTTTACGCTCTTTTGGGAAGAAGTTACCGATGATGAAAATCTTCATTTTACAACACTCTTCGCTCGTCTAGCTTTCTCTGCTTCCAACCACAAGATTTCTGGAAAAACACTTTTCCTGTGTCACCGCTTTAGAAGACTTCTCGAATCCAAACAAGTAACGGAAGATAATGCAGAACAGGTGTTCACTCTTGGATTAGTAGCGCTGAAAGAAGTAATCATTGATCTTTTCGCAATGGTTTCTGAGAATAGAAATTTGAGTAGGCTACAAGCACCAGCTCAATTACTAGAAAAAAAATACAAAGTTGAAAAATTTTACCCAATCCTCCGGGTAGCGGTGATGAGCATAAACCTTGACAATTTTACCATTGAGTTTGTTACAAACACGGAAGCACATTTGGCCAAGACCGCCTACTTCGACATAGAAGATAAAAATGAAATGTTTACTGCAACCATTCAGAATATCGAGAAGTTTTATAAACTCCCCCTTACGGCAAATTTTATTGATGTGGAGTTTGATGATGAAGGAAGGTATATTCCTAGTGCCATCGTTCTTCAACCTGACTTTTTGATTGACGCAAGTTCAATAGCCAAGATGTGGCAGAAACATGGGCCACTACCAATCAGTTATCTGATTTCTAAGTTTATGCCTATTCCATCAAATCCTTCCATATTGATGGGGAATATCGCCAATCATCTACTCGATACATTGGTGTATCACCCTGAAATGGAATTCAGAGAAATACAGAGAAGTATTTTTGCCATTAGTCCTCTACAGATTGCCCAATACGAAGACAAAGATGTAGTCGATTTACTCAGAACTACACACCTCCATTATCGAAATATTCGTGAAGTAATCAAACGCGAAATGGTGGATCAGAACATAGAGAAAGATTTTGCGTACGTAGAACCAAGTTTTTTATCATCAGATTATGGCTTCCAAGGAAGACTCGATTTATTACACCAACCAGATTCTGGAAATTCTGTAGATATTATAGAATTAAAAAGTGGCAAACCATTCATGGCCAATAGCAATGGCATCAATGAAGCACACTATCGTCAATTGATGATCTATGACATGATGATCAAAAGTACACTTGACAAGAAAATTCAACCCAAAAACTTTATCCTCTATTCCAAACTTTCTGAACACAGACTAAAATTTGCTGGGTATAGTCGGACACATCAGTACGAAATATTACGCATAAGAAATGCATGCCTATTCTTAGAGCAAATGATGATGACTGTACGCGACGGTGAACGAGATATTTTTGATAAATTCAATCCTTTAAAGATTGGTGACCAGTTTAGATTTGAAAGAAGAGATGCGGAAAAGATTTATATCGCCTATAAAAAACTGGACGCATTGGAGAAATCTTATGTGCGACACTTTACTTCCTTCATTACCAAAGAATACCACTTAACCAAAACAGGAGAACACGGAATAGATCGATCCAATGGAATGGCCGGACTCTGGCTAGATCCCGAAGATGAAAAAATCGAGCAATTTAGAATGCTTTGTAAACTAAGAATCAAAGATAATTTTAGTGGACAAGAAGAACCGCTCATCAATCTAGAGTACACTGAAAAATCAAATCGCCTATCTAGATTTAGGGTAGGGGATATCATCATTTTGTACCCCAACGAAGAAAATGAAAAGACAGCCAATAATTATCAGCTGTTTAAAGGAAGTATCATTGAGTTAGATGAAAACCATGTGCAAGTACGACTGCGCGCACAGCAAATGAATGGTTCCATATTTAGTAAATACGAATTGTGGAATATCGAACCAGATTTTTTAGATGGAGGTAATCGAAGAATGTATGAAAGTCTTTATCGCTTTATGCACGTGGACAAAGATCAAAGAGATCTTTGGCTATCAAGAAAAGCGCCTGAAAAAAATGACGCAAAGAGTGACATTAAATTTAAGGATTCCACCCACGAACAAACAGATATCCTAAACAATATCATCTCTGCCAACAACTATTATCTGTTGTGGGGACCTCCAGGGACTGGTAAAACTTCTGTGATGTTGAAGAATCTTGTTGATTACTATTTTCATCAAACGGATCAAAATATTTTACTGCTTGCCTACACCAATCGTGCGGTAGATGAAATTTGTGATGCTGTCGAAAGCATAAATGCAGATATGCCTGAAAATTACCTTCGTATTGGTTCTCGCTATTCCACCCAAGAAAAATATAGAAGCAAAATGTTGGTTTCCAAACTCAAGGAAATAAACAGTAGAAAGGAATTGCTTGATCTACTTCAGAACAATCGCATTTTCACTTCAACAGTATCTTCTATGTTGGGTAAAATGGATTTATTGAAGTTGAAGAAATTTGACCTCGTCGTGATTGATGAAGCTTCACAATTATTAGAACCCATGTTGTTGGGACTCGTGAGTCAATTTGCCAAAGTCGTGTTGATTGGAGATCACAAGCAATTGCCTGCTGTTGTAACCCAAAGCTCTTATTTTTCAAAAGTTCAAGACAAGGATTTGCACGGTATCGGTTTGGAAGATATGGCTGAATCCTTGTTTCAAAGAATGTACAACCAAGCGTTGGAAAATAAATGGGATTGGTCCTATGGAATCCTGACTCAGCAAGGAAGGATGCATAAAGATATTATGGCATTTGCTGCAGAACACTTTTATGGAGGCAAACTAAAGCCTTTAGGTAAAGTGAAAAGATTGTCCGAGCCTTTGTCATTGTCAGGAGCCGATACATCCTATCAGTTTTTAGAAAAGGAACGAATGGTGTTTTTAGACACCGAAATTGATGATGTATTGACAAAAAAAATCAATCAACACGAAGCCAAGTTGGTCGTAGAGTTGGTCCAACAGCTCATGAACATTTATAGAAATGAAAACAAAGAAATAACCAAAGAAAGCATCGGGATCATCACACCTTTCAGAGCCCAGATTGCAAAAATCACGGAGGAATTCCAAAATGCCAATATTGATACCAGTGAGATTACCATCGATACAGTCGAGCGGTATCAAGGAGGAGCCAGAGATCATATCATCGTAAGTCTTGTGACCAATAATCGGAATGTATTGAATATGATCAGTAAAAAATCGGTCGAAGGGATCGATAGAAAATTAAACGTTGCGATCACTCGAGCAAAAGAACAATTGATCCTGGTAGGAAACAAAGAAATTTTACAAAAAGATGATGGTTATAATCAACTGATCTCGCATTGTAGTTGCCACAATATTTTACATTCTTAAACATAAATCTGTTTACCTAAGACCTGTAAATAACACTATAAGTATAACCAATAATTATGCTTGTAAAAACATTTTCAGGAGCGGTGCAAGGAGTGGAAGCTCAGACCATCGTAGTAGAAGTAAATGCGGGAGGCACTGTTGCCCAAGGGAAGAAAATGTACTGGATGGTAGGTCTTCCAGACAAAGCAGTCAATGAAGGTTTTCAACGAATTGAGGCAGCTGTAAAGAATGTGGGTTTTCGACTTCCGAGGCTTAAATTAATTATTAATCTCGCACCAGCCAATCTTAGAAAAGAAGGATCAGCTTATGATCTTCCTATTTCTTTGGCTGTTCTCGGTTCTACGAATCAGATCGATCCACTGCCACTCAAAGATTTTCTCATTATGGGAGAACTCAGTCTTGATGGTGAAGTGAAACCTGTGAAAGGAATACTCCCCATTGCCATGCAAGCCAAGCGAGAAAACTTCAAAGGCATCATCGTGCCTTTTGAAAATGCAAAAGAGGCTGCTATAGTAGAGGACTTAAAAGTGTATGGGGTGAAAACTTTGCGAGAAGCCATCGATGTTATTGAAGAGAAAAATGATATGCGTCCTACAGAATATGATGCGGCCGAAGCATTCGAAAGTATGAGACATGAATACGCAGTAGATTTTGCAGATGTTAAAGGACAAGAGAATATAAAACGCGCATTGGAAATATCTGCTGCTGGTGGACATAATGCCATATTGATCGGACCACCAGGTGCTGGAAAGACCATGCTTGCACGGCGACTCTCGACAATACTTCCGCCACTGAGCTTGGATGAGGCTTTGGAAACAACAAAGATTCATTCAGTGGCTGGAGTGTTGGGGGCCGAAACTTCCTTGGTGACAACCAGACCTTTTAGGTCACCTCATCATACGATCAGTGATGTCGCACTGGTCGGTGGAGGATCCAATCCCAATCCTGGCGAGATTTCATTGGCACACAACGGTGTCTTATTTCTTGATGAGTTACCTGAATTTAAACGCTCTGTATTAGAAGTATTGAGACAACCGATGGAGGAAAGAAAAGTGACCATTTCGAGAGCCAAGGTGTCTGTTGATTTTCCAGCAAGCTTGATGTTGATCGCATCCATGAATCCTTGCCCTTGTGGATTTTATAACCACCCAAGCAAAGAATGTGTCTGTGGTCCTGGGATTGTCAAAAAGTACTTAGCAAAAATATCTGGACCATTGCTGGATCGAATTGATCTGCATGTTGAAGTCACACCAGTTAGTTATGATGAACTCGCCAAATACAATGCAACCGGGGAGCCAAGTAAAAGTATTGCCGAGAGAGTGGTGCAGGCCCGTCAGTTACAAGCAGAACGTTTTACCTCTATCCAGGGAATTCATTCTAATGCTCAGATGTCTAGCCCAATGGCACGTCAAATTTGCCTGATTGACAATGAAGGGAAAGCACTTCTGAAAACCGCCATGGAAAAACTCAAACTTTCTGCTCGTGCCTACGATCGTATACTTAAAGTCGCTAGAACTTGTGCGGACCTTTCTGGGAGCAAAGAAATCCAAATAAATCATTTGGCCGAAGCCATTCAATATAGAAGTCTGGACCGTGAAGGATGGGCAGGATAAAATTGTTTAGATCATTGAGCGTCACTCCAATAAAAAAGCCCTGCATTTCTGCAGAGCTTTGAAATTATTTTTAATCGAATTATTTTTAAATATCTAAGAAGCCAATCGGTAAAGTTCCACTTCCGGGTGAGTAGAAATTACCAACATTTGGAAAGAGGTCAACGAGGCTACTCGGCGTTACACCTAACCACAATGCCAATTCTGAAAAGTATTCATCACAAGATGTCGTAGGCAAATAAACACCTCCTCCGATCTCAAGATCACTGTTAAGGGCAAGGTCAGGATAGGTTCCAAATATTCTTCCACCTCTCACAGGTCCTCCCATCGCAAATACATTTCCTCCCCAACCGTGATCAGTGCCGTTTCCATTGGATGTCATTGTACGACCAAATTCTGATAGGCTAAATGTGGTGACACAATCATTCATGTTCAATTCTGTCATCGCATTGTTGAACTCCTGAAGCCCGTTGCCCAATATTCCATACATTTCATTCTGTGCATCAATCACTTCATCGTGGTGATCCCAGCCTCCAAATTCAACAAAGAATATCTGTCTCTTTACATCTAAAATATCTCTTGAAGCAATCATTTTTGCAACCATAGAAAGACTAGTAGAGAAATCATTGTCAGAAAATGAAGTACTCATTTCTGGCAAACTGTTTAATGCCTCAGTAACTTGAATGTTTGCATCCTTGGCTATCTTGATTACATCAACATAGGTTTTCTTAAATAGATCTTCATACTGTGCATCAAGCATATTATCGATGCCCTGTGATCTCGCTTCATTGAATATCCAATTGTTTTCATATCCAATAATACCAACACTTCCTTCATTTCTATCCAGAGTATAAGGAACTGTGTTTCCTCCTGTCTGGAATACATTTCCTCCATTAAGAGAAAGATTCATAGATATGTTTTGGTTGTTGTTTTGGTCACCGATAAGGTCGGCAATTTTTCCACCCCAACCAACAGAGCTTCTCTCGTGTGGTAAGCCTGTCTGCCATTGTCTTGTCTGATCTGAATGAGAAAATAAACCCAATGGCAATTTGGTATCATTGTTCCATACTTCATCTTTGGTTACTGGCTCTATCAAAGTTCCTACATTGGAAATGAAACTCAAAGTTTCATTGTTATACAATGATTGCATACCCTGAAGTGCCGGATGTAATCCGTATTCAACACCATTCAATCCCAAGATGTCAGCTTGAGGGATTGCAAGGTTCGTTCTTACATTTGCGTAAGTGTCATATTGTGTTTGATTGGTCGGAATCAACATGTTGAATGAGTCGTTCCCTCCACCCAGCATGACACATACCAAAGCTTTATAATCGCCACTTCCGATAACCATTGAGTTATCTATGGCCATGGCATTCATGGATTTTAAATTTACTAATGTGGAGAGCAACGTAGTGTAACCTACTGTTGCACAGCTAGCTTGCCCCAAAAATTTTCTTCTCGATATATTGTGGTGATGTTTGCCCATGGGTTTTATTTTTGAATTACAAAATCTGGTGAGATAAGAGTAAGATAATGAGCTAGCATAACCTTGTACATCCAGTCTTCTTCTGGATCCCATTCCAATTTTACAATCTGTTCTCTAATATTGTTTCTCGTTTCATCAGTAAGTTGACCACCTGTGTATAACATGTCAAAGTAATGAACGATATCTTCTGGTTCAACCAAATCTACTGGAAACCCCTCACGGTTAATGTTGATTGTTTCTACTCCGATTTCATCTTCCCATGACCACCATGGAGCTTCCCATACAGTCCATTGATTCACTGAATTTAAATACCCAACGGCAGTCCTTGTGTTGTGTAGTGCAAATTCCGGTGCTGTAATATCTTGCATAGTAAGTTCACCTACTGGTGTATGATCTGGTAGATAGAAGTTGAATACAGTAGGTGCTGCAAGCACTATTTGCTCATTGTCTTCTAAGAAATTGAACCCAGGATTCCAATATAAATCCAATGGATTCTCAAATGGTGTAGCTCGGACATAATGCGTATACCGAAGTAAAGGTTCTTTTAGTTTTCCTTGAGTTGGAAGTTCAAGACCTGAGCACGATCTTGCTTCTTCATCCATTAATATTGCTCTCAGGACTGCTTTAAGATCACCTCTTACTCCTTCACCATTGTCATTAAACACGGTAGCAATTCTTGCTACGTAAGCAGGGGTAGGATCTGATTTTACAAATCGTTGGATTAACTGTCTTCCAATAAAGGGACCTACGTTTTCATGGTTGAAAAGATGATCGATTGTTTGGTTAATATCCAACATCGGATCTTGGTCAGCAGGAATCACAAATCCATTTAGGAGTTCCTTGGTGCCAGTTTCATGATATTCTGGATACATCTTCATAGGGAAAGTCATATCCCCACCATAGAGATTTAGCCCAAAAAACGGTTCGTCAGTCCAATCAACATTTTCGTTTAGAGCCCCCATACCCAAACCTGTAAAAACCCGGGCAAATTGCTTTATGTCATTGTTGTCGTAAGTTGGAATATAATTTCCTTCAGCATCAAGTTTTCTTGTACCATCAAGATTTAATTCATACAATCCGATAGAAAACAATTGCATGATTTCTCTAGCATAATTCTCATCCGGATGGATATTTTCTTCTACAATTTCTTTAGGATTGTTTAAGTGACTTAAGTAGTATCCCATATTTGCATTCATCGTTACGTCAAATAGAAGATCTCTATAGTTGCCAAATGAATGTTTAGCGAGCACATCGTAATAAGCAGCTATTTCTATTCCATGATCAATCAAATCAGAGTTTATTGAGATTACAAAAATCTGACTCAAGGCATAGGCCATTCGTTGACGTAATTGATCTTGCCCTTGGACAACATTGGTCCACCATGCATAACTAAAGTGTGCATACCAAGGACCAAATACATCATCCTCGATATAGCCTAAGTCAATGTATGCTTGTAAGGCTTGAGTCCAGATATCCTCGCTCAGTGATTGAAATTCTGATCTAGGCATGTTGAACTGTTCTTCAAGCCATGCATCATATCCCATGTCCATGAAAGCATTGATTTCTTCGTAGGTAGGACCAAAGGTCGCTTGATTTAAGAATCTACCTGCCTCAGCTCTTCTAGCAATCAAGCCAGTTCCATTTAAGGTATTGTCCGCAGTAGCTTCATCTATTTGACTTGATGAAGTTACGGTGATGCCTTCTGAATGTCCAGCACCGATGTAATCATCGTATTGACCTGTTAGCAACAAACAAGGCAATACAAAAATCAGGGTCAATGTTAATTGAATTGTATTTTTCATTTTATCTTATTTGTGGTCTTGAATAACGATTAACTTTCTTGTAAGAACTCCTTCAGCTGATTGGATTTTTATAAGATAATTTCCAGACTGAAGATCAATGGTCGACATTTCAATACTAGAAGTACCTTTGATTATCTCTTGAGGGAAAGTCTTAATTAATTTTCCAGTATGGTCCAAAAGGCTGACCTCCGCATCAAAACCTGACTGGCCATTGTCTATATTTAGATTCACTCTCTCACTTGCAGGATTTGGTGCTAATGTGAAAGCAATATCCAAAGACGGGACATCAATCACGTTAGAAATAATCCCTGAAGTTTCAAATCTGATTTCTGATAAACAAGCACATGATCCTCCATACTCATTAAGAGAAGTAATCAATACATACCTAGCTGCCAAACCTTCAAAATTTGGTCCTGATTCTCCTTCATAAAAAGTAGAAGCCACTGCTTGTGACAAACTATATTCACCATATTCTTCCCATGTAGTACCATCAGCCGAGATGTCAACTGCATAATTCTGAATACCAGAGTCCGTCTGGCCAAATGCATTACAATTCCAGATGGTACTTTCATTCAGCACATAACTTTCTCCAAAATCATATAATATCCAATGGGAATCCCCTCTTTCTATATTCGGATTTATACTCGTCTCGCAACTCATCCACTGATCAGTAATCTTAGCGGAATGACGGTCGGCATTGCATTGTCCAAGTAAGAAATTGCTGGCAAAAAGAACCAAGCAACTTAATAGAATTATTTTCTTCATCGTATCAGTATTTAGTTGGCGAAGCTTTTACGCCATTGTATGTATTAAAGTACCCTAAATTTTGCTAGCTAGTTGCATCAAGGAATGAACTTCCTTTAAATTAATAAGGAATTAGCTAAATGTACGACTCAATTGAACTGTAATTTTGAAATTTCGGGGTAAACCCGCATATAAATAACGTGGAAGTGCGGAGCCGAAACTGGTTGGATTCACAGAAATCATCGAGGCATACCTTTTGTCAAATATGTTATTCACCTGCCCTCCCAAGCCTATTTGCCAATTGTTCTTGTTCAACACCTCACAATCAAAGTGAAAATTAGTGACATTATACCCATCGACTTTGATACTGTTGGCATCATCAGCATACATGTCACTTACCAACAAATTAGATGCCTTAAGATTCAACTTTTTATAAGTATAACTTATTGTGCTTGACAATTTGTGTAGTGGATTCCCTGGCAATTGGTTGCCTTGAAAATCTATTTCTCTATTTACAAATTCTGTGAATTGATGCGGTTGAAATCCATAATCTATGCTCGCATTTATTTTATTGTTTCTATTGAAAGATTTATCATATGTTACACTTGTTTCTAATCCTGGGTGCAATGTTTTTCCTGCGTTGATTCCTACAAATTGATCTTCCGTTACACGTTGTGCGACCAATAGATTTTCTACCCACATGTTATAAATGGCAAGATCCACGCTGAATTCATTAAATTCTTTTCGCAACCCCAATTCTGCGTTCCATCCAGTTTCAGGCTTGATCTCTGGATTGATGAGTCCATCTGGCGTCAATGTTTCTTCAAGTGTCGGGGCAGAGTATCCATGAGATAAACTTGCGTAAATGTTTTGCTCTCCTCTCTGTTGACTGATTGAAAGAAATGGACTTAAAATCGGATTGAATGAATAAATACCACTTTGGTCAATACCATCTGCTGTAAATCGATCTTGGAAATCGTAGCTGGTAAAATTTAAGTTTGCACCCACGTCAATTTGGAAATTGTCGATAGAGTAGTACGCTTCCGCAAATATGTTTTGGTAGTTTCTATTTTCAAAGTTGTCTGATAAAATATTTCCTTGGCCCACATCCAATGTTTCATACGTTGACCATTCTTCACTTTCAAAAAACAACTCATTCCCAAATTTGATGCCCCCGTCAAGTTTTTGGAATTGTTTTTCAACAAGAACTCTTGCTCCTATTGTTTTTGAATTTTGTGTAAGTACATTAAATGGCCTTCTTTCAAAATTTTGAAAACTAGTAATAAATCCAGTGACACTAGAAGTCCATCCTTTGTCAAAAATTCTTTGATGGGTGATCGCAACTTGAGTTCTGTCATAATCTTCAAATCCTTCCGCCGCTCCCCAATTGGCCGCAGCAGCCTCTGGAGTGCTTATGAAATCTTCCACATTTAAGCCACTTGGTATTTCTGCATCCAAATAAGTCTGACTGACAAATACCGTCAAGACATCCTTGTCAAAATTTGCCTGAGCGAAACCAGAGAAATTTTCTCTTTGATAAATATTATTGTCTCTATATCCATCACTTTTCAAAAAATCATGATTTAATGAAAAGATGATTCCATCTTTGGAATAATTGTAAGCAATATTGTTATGCAATGTATTAAAGGAACCAATACTAGTAGTGTTAGCAAGCTTATTATTTTCTCTTTTTACAGCAGTGGTTTTGTAATGTATCACCCCTCCAAGTCCCGATCCAAAATGTGGTTTACTTGGCCCTTTGTATACTTTTATTTCATCCAATATTGAAAGATTTAAATCCTCAAGATTTGATTCTCCTATTCCACTCGTTAATGGTATGTCATTCAAGTAGGCTTTGATCTTGGCAGTAGAAAAAGGGGAGCGACTGCCGATGCCCCGTATCGTTAGTCGATTGGTATTCAATGCTCCAGAGTGCATGAATAAGCCCGGAGTAGGATTGTAGATGTTCGCAGGATTGAGGATGTCAATCTTCTCGATATCTATATTTTCTATTTTTTTGTAAGCAAAGGGTTGGTAGTATTTGTCTTCTATAAAAATGGGGCAGGAAATGACATATTCATTTTCCTCAAGAGCAATTATATTTTCTTCTCCAGGCAACAATACTTGACGAAGCGTATTATATCCAATATAACTTATCTCAACTTGTAGCGGTTTTTTACTTTTCAAAGTGAATAGCCCATCAATGTCTGTCGTTGTTCCAGTTTCTGTATCCACTATTAAAATGTTAACGGCAAACAATGGTTCTCCATTTAGATCTATGACTTTTCCAGCTATCTGCGCTTGCGCAAATGTCCCGACCCACATCAACAATACTCCAAAAAACAGTTTTTTCATCATGACATAAATATCCTGTTTTTGAAGCGAAATGTGGGGTTATTTGGAATGATAAAGTGTTCTTGGAACGATTTGTATTCACAAAAATCATGAGTTTGATGAAAATTGCATCGGACTACAGACCAATTGATGAGCTATCTCAATAAAAATTATGTCGGCTAGTTATCAAAAAAAGATCTTTTAATCAGTTTTGTATAGTTCCAGTAGTAGGCTGGTTGGGCATTTGTAAAATTTTAGTCACAAGTGTTTTCTAACAAATAAGTTTTCTTTTTTGGTCTTATCTTGCATCAGTTCTTACGCAGGAATTGTCACTTTGATAACCGAGTAAAAATTACCCAAGGTTTATTTGTTTTGGATGTTTTCAACGCCACTCTAAAACAGTTTACATATGAAACCTACATTATTTTTCAAAAGGATACCGGTAATTGTACCAGTACTACTTTTATTTTTAAGCACAAATCAGTCTTTCGCTTCAGATCTTAACATTGTTGAGACAGGCGATAATAACTTAAACATTATCATGGAATCTAGTGCCAAAGCGCGCATCAAGATGTTCAATGTTAATGATGATACCAACCAGGTTGACATTGTGACCAACAAAGAAATTACATCGCTCCAAGTTCTAGATGAAAATGGAGAAGTAATATATTTTTTACCCATTGTGGGATCAGATGAGCTGAACGTTGGAACCTCGCTTTTTGAATCAGGTACTTATTTTATAAGTATGGGTTTTGAAGGGGAAAGTTCCCAACTTATGGCTCGTGTTGAGAAAAAATAGGCTTTAAGATTTTGCGTGAGAAACAAAGTTTAGGGTAATCATTCTGTGATTGCCCTTTTTTTTTGGCCCAATTTTGGTATTAAAGTTTATGATAATATGATTTATTCATAAAATTAGGAGCCGTATGTATCCAAACACGCTAAAAATTAGAGTCATTTTACCTTTATTGTTATTAACGGTATTTCTTACTGGTTCTACTTATCCACACCTAACTGAATCAGAAATTGCAGGTGGTATAGAGTTCAAAATGGAGACTACAGACTCTAGAATGAGGGCTTTGGTTCGTGCAATGACTTTCAATAAAGAAAGCAAACAAATCGATATCAAAACGGCCAAAACAATTCTAAATGTCCAATTCCTGGATGAAAATATGGAGTTAATTTTTACAGTTCCTGTAGGCACAAGCTCGTTGAATATTGGAGTGAATTCCTATCCTAAAGGTGTTTACTTTTTAAAACTACTACTCGAAGATGAAACCGACTTTATCTTGACAAGAGTGATCAAGGATTTCTAAAGAACTTATTGTAAAACAAGAGTGTAAGTGTTCAAGATTGACCTTTAATGCTATATCTAATGCTATAAACTTCATTCCTTCCAATGTGGCATTTTTAATTTACAATTACATGCCAAGCTTTCTCCTCACACCAAAACCAATCTGGTAAATATTTGAACCCCGTGCTGTGTTTTCTCCCAATATAGGGAAGAATGAATAGCCAATTGCTAGTGATAATTTTGGCATTGAGTAATCGATCCCAAAAGTGATTCCTGCAAAATGATCTGCTGTCCAATATTGATATATGTATTTTGGTTCTGCAAACAGAGCCCATTCGTCCTGATGCAAGGAAATGATTCCTGATAAATGTGGCCTAAAAAATATATTCTGGTTGGAATTATCAAATCCTCCAAACTGAACATCGGCTCCTGGTAATACAGCAATCGCAACAGCACTTTCCTGGTCCCCATAAATTTGATACTTCACATTGGTATAAACATTCAATGATGTATTGGCAGAGATGCTAAGATCCATCTTTTCTGTAATTCCCCGATTTACATTCAATTCGACAAAAGGCAAAATTCCTGCACCTAAATCAGGACTTGCGGTTTGATTAAAGCCATATCCAGTAACCTGTGCCCCGATTTCGGTATTCCCATCCCCCACAGTCCTTGCTGTGTCTAATCTGGTAAGTTGGGCACAGGAATTTAATAGTACAAGTGTTAAAACGGCTATTGTAAGTCTCATTTCTAAGTGATTTGTAATTGAAGATATCGTAAAGCCGGATATTATTCATTAATTTAAGCCTACGAATGAGGAATCAGCCAAATATATTAATACTAACATTGGTGTTTTTAATCACTTGTAACTCTGCAATAATGGGTCAAAGTGAGGCCATTTCAAGATCTCAACTAGATGGTTTTATGCTTGATAAAATGATTGAAAGCCAAGAGGTTTTCGATTGGGATGAGTTAAGCAGTAATCAACTGCATGCAGCCTTAATTCATAGTGATTCACTAGCAGTAGTCGGTTATCAACCGGAAGGTTTTGTCTCTCTCAGAACAAAAATGCACCAAGTTGATATTGAAGATAAAGACTGGACCGCCGCACGAACATCATTAATAAATCACATTGTTTCAAGGACCAACGCAATTCAAGGTAAAAATTTTACAAAAAAAGATTTAATGCCATCTGGCTACAATCCAAATTTGCCTTACTTTTTTATTAAAATATCAAATCTAGCAATCATTGAGGAGTTGAAAACTTTTCCTCAACTAAGATACATTGAAGCTCCTAACTACACCATTATTGAAGACAGAAGTGGTGAAGGATGTTCTGACTATTCAGAGACTATCGATCCAGCCGATTATACACCTATTACACCGCAAGCAATTCAACCTTGGCACCACTTTGAACACCAAGTAGATTGTGCGTGGACCAATAGCAATCAAGGTGAAGGAATCTGGATTGCGGTGATGGATACAGGAGTATCCGATGTCAATCCAAAATTCAATGCTGAATTTGATGAAGGAGATTCGGCAGGAAGAAGCATAGAGAAATATGGTTTTTATCAGAATGATGGATGGGAAGACAATTGTGGTCATGGGTCTGCAATGGCAGGACTCGCATTGGCACCAAGAGGATTTGATGACTATCCTGTGGGAGTGGCCTATCGATCCAATCTCATATCATACAGAGTAACCAATGATGTTAGAATCAATACAAGCGACGAAATTGATGGATTAGGAAATGCATTGGTTGATGCTGGTGATGATGAAAGAATACATATAATCAGTATTTCATTAGGAGACGTTTTTAGCAGTGGTCCCGTCGAAGATGGAATCATATATGCACACAACCAAGGAAAATTAATATTTGCGGCAGCGGGAACATCTACCACTTTCACCAATTGGTTTGGTGTTATCTTCCCAGCAAGCATGCCTGAAGCAGTCGCAGTGACAGGAGTGATCGAAAATTCTAATTTTGAAGAATGCGATATCTGTCACGATGGTAATGAAGTGGAATTTGTAGTCTACATGGAAAGAGAAAGTTCAGGAAACAAAGCACCCACAATTACAAGAGACAATGTAAATGGCGAATACTATGGATACGTTGGTGGCTCTTCAGCAGGAACAGCAATCATGTCAGGTATGGCAGCCTTGGTTTGGGGCAACAATCCCACCTTTGACAAGAACCAATTGATCAATCGTTTGATTCAAACCTCTAGCAACTATCCCAACAAAGATTCTGACTATGGGTGGGGTACAGTCAATGCATGCGATGCGGTAGATGCTACCTTTAATATTCCGTGTTCAAGTGCGATATCCAACGAAATATCAATGGAAATAATCAATATCACTTTTCCGAGTGTAGGAGATACAGGAAGCGAAGCAGAATGGGTTTTAGAATTTGAAGGTGATTCATATTACTTTATCGTCCCAGAAGGCGGAGCTTCTGGAAATCCAGCAAGTTTTATTGATCTTGGAATCTGTGGTTCTGAAATTCCTTTGATTGTTGATTTGGGTATAACAATGTGTGGAGAGCTCACCGCTCCGATGAATATGCAATCTTATGAAGATGATTCATTTACAAGCAACTGCACCTACAATGGAGGCGGATTTAATGGGGATGATGATCTTACAATAGAAACGATCAATGTAGACCTAGGTTTAAATTCTTTTGTACACAGTTCATCGGCAGGTGATTTTACCATTGAGTATATTTTAAATTGTACTCCAACACTCGTTGCTGGTTTGACAGATGATACCCCGACTTGTTATGGCGTTGATATCAACTTTGAGGCTAGCCCGATTGGTGAGCCCAACTATGAGTTTTTCCATGACATCAACTTTAATGGAGATGTCGATGCAGGGGAGACAATTCAATCTGGGACCAGTCACATACTTACGCATACCAACATATTGCATGAAGACGTCATTGGTGTTGTTGTTACTGATAGCAATGGATGCTCAGATATAAGTACTACCACAGTATATGTAAGCGCACCTGATTATGCTTCCGCAAATAAACTTACCGGTTCAGAGAATGATATCGCATTTTATGAAACAGATGGGGTAATAGAATCTTGCCAGACCATCAACGCCAATGCAAATGTTGAATATGATTCACAGACTGAAATTAGTCTTGAGATTGGATTTGAAACGATCAATGGATCTGAACTCTTTATTTATATCGATGGATGTGATCTAGGAGGCAACACAATTACCCAAGAAGCGTCTGAAAAGAAATAACTTACTTATTCCTTTCCACAATATAATCAACCAGTGCAAGCAAGGATTCTTTGGCTGGTGAATCTGGAATGATGTCCAATTGGCTAATGGCCTTGGCTTTGTATTCAAGCATTTTTTCAGTGGCATATTCTATGCCTCCTGACTTGATTACATATTCTATGATTTCCTTAACTTTTTGACTGTTTTTGGAATCCTTCTTAATGTACTTAATGAATCTTTTTCTGTCCTTAGATTCTGCTTTGGACAAGGCATAAATTAAAGGCAAGGTCATTTTCTTTTCCTTGATATCTATTCCCCTTGGTTTGCCAATAAAGTTGGTACCATAATCAAAA
Organism: uncultured Saprospiraceae bacterium; assembly: GCA_937950315.1. GTDB lineage: Bacteria > Bacteroidota > Bacteroidia > Chitinophagales > Saprospiraceae > JAHDBF01. The sequence goes on from CALFDU010000147.1 coordinate 39,950, forward strand.
ATGTCATCCTTAATCTGAAAAGCAGTACCTATGTCTTCACCAAATTGATGCATGGCTTCAATCACAGCCGGGTCCTTAGTAGAAGACACAGCACCTGCCTTACAAGAGGCAGCAATCAATGAAGCCGTCTTTTGCTTTATAATGTCAAAATAGATTTCTTCCTTAATATCCAGTTTTCGCGCTTTCTCAAGCTGCAACATTTCACCTTCGGTAATCTCCTTTACCGCTGTACTTAATATCTTTAATTGCTCAAACTCATCATTGTCCAAGGCGATGAAGAGCCCTTTTGTCAAAAGATAATCACCGACAATAACGGCAATCTTATTTTTCCACAATGCATTGATAGAAAATGCCCCTCGACGCATGGAAGAATCATCAACGACATCATCATGTACCAAGGATGCTGTATGAACCAACTCAATAAGAGATGCTGCAGTAAAAGTGGATTCATTGATTTCTCCGCAAGTCTTAGCGCTTAAGAAAACAAGCATCGGTCGCACCTGTTTGCCTTTCTTTTGGACTATATAATGCATGATTTTATCCAGTAAAGGCACATTCGATTTCATTGCATTACGAAAATGGCTCTCGAATTTTCGCAAATCATCGGCTATTGGACCCTTAATTTTATTCAGTATAGTGCTGGACAAAGTTTCTTTTTGTGTCGTAAATGTAACACATTAATTGTGCTATGGTTTAGCAAAAGAAGATAATTGACGATCAGTAATAAAACATAGCTTACTAATACTGCCGATCCCCAAAAACCTCATTGTTTACTTCCCCTTTTTCCCTAAACAGTCTAATGTTCTGAAATACTTGACTTTGTGCCGTTTTGATATTTGTAATACTTGCAATATGAGGCGTCAAAAACACCTTTGGATGACTCCAAAAAGGATGAGATTCGTCCAATGGTTCTTGATGAAAAACATCTAGGGCGGCTCCTGAGATTTGATTTTCATCTATAGCATCAATGAGATCTTTGTCATTGACATGTGGTCCTCTTCCTACATTAATAACATAGGCTCCAGTCTTTAATTGCTCCAGCAACGCTTTATTGATAAAACCTCGTGTGCGGTCAGTCAGTGGTAATATATTGACCAGATAATCAGTTTTGGACAACATCACTTCCAAAGCCTCCGGTCCAGAAAAACAATCCACTCCAGTAATGTCTTTTTCTGACCTGGACCATCCCATTACTTGAAAACCCATTTTGGAAAGCTTGCTTGCAACTAGCCGGCCTATCACTCCCAATCCTAAAATACCAACAGTAACATCCTTACATGTTCGATAAGTCAATTCTTTCCACTCCTTATTCATTTGCTGATCCCGATAAGTGGTAAGACGCTTCATGTCACTAAGTAAAATACCAAGAACAAATTCATACATATCCTCTGATAATTGAGGATCAACAATTCGTGCAATTTTTGCACCGGGTACAGCATTGTCACCTTCAAAAATATGATCAACACCTGCTCCCAAAGAATGGATGAGTTTGAGATTTGGAAATTCATGAAACATTCTATGTGGTGCTTTCCAGCACACAACAATCTGAACCTTATCCTTGATGTTTTCTGTTACGTTTTCGGATAAGACAACCTGTTCTTCCCCAAACTCTTGGGACAATATATCAGCCCATATCTTACCAATTCCTCTGTGAATACAATAAACTAAAATCATATCTAGTCTGCGGTAAAGTTAAAAATGGTTGCTCCGTTTATTTCCATATAATCATTCAAACTCATTTTGATAGAATGGGTCAACGAACCAGCATTGAAGGAAATAAATTCATTGGCCAACAAACTAAGATCTACATATAAATCAATATCTAGAATGGGCCTTCCAAATGGAGGAACAGATCCCGGAACCAACCCTGTCATTTCAAGCAATTCATTGGTGCTTGCAAATCGAGTTTTTTTTGCTTTTAATCCCTTCCCTTTAAAGTACTCCTTTATCTTTTTAGTATCCATTTTCTCATTAGCGGCCAATACAAATAGATAAAACGAATCTTGTACTTTGTAAAGAATTGCTTTAGCTCCTGCAGAAAGTTGATCACCTCTTATTCTTGCAGAGTCCTCTGATGTCAATGTGATAGCATGTTCCTTTTCTTCAAATGAAACACGATTTTCATTTAAGAAGGATTTAATTTTGTCAAACACGTTTTCTGTTCATTGTTATTAAATAACATAGGTAATTTAACATGGCGCGAATTTCAATATTTTATTAATCTCCCGACTTGTCCATGTTTTTATCATTAGCCATTTCCTTATTTTCTGTTTCAGGCTCAATCCGATCGGCATGATGAAAATAATTAAAAATTTTATTCCCATTCGCCTTTCCTAAAAATGAAACAAGTGCTTCTAATGATTGGTCTCGCACATTAGCAACACTTTTGTATTCTGCCAATAATTTTTGTGTCGTTTTTTCTCCAATACCTGGAATATCAGTCAGCACAGATTGAATCATATTTTTTGATCGTTGATCACGGTGGAAAGTAATAGCAAATCTGTGCGCCTCATTCCTCAGATGCTGAATGACTTTCAGAGATTCTGATTTCTTATTTATATAAATTGGTATCGGATCATCATGAAAATAGATTTCTTCAAGCCTTTTGGCTATACCTATAACCAATATTTTTTCTTCTAGCCCCAATTCCTTAATGATTTTCATAGCAGAGCTTAACTGGCCCTTTCCTCCATCAATGACAATCAATTGAGGCAAGCTCTCATTGTCTTTTACAAGTCTTGTATACCTTCTGCGCACCACTTCCTCCATAGATGCAAAATCATCAGGACCGACAACTGTTTTAATGTTGAACTTTCTATAATCTTTTTTCGATGGTTTTGCATTTTTAAAAACAACACAACTCGCTACTGGATTTGTCCCTTGTATGTTGGAGTTGTCAAAGCATTCAATATGATATGGCAAAACATCCATTTGCAAATCCTTTTTCATCGTATTCAAGATCCGCTCTGCCGATGTTTGCTTGGTCGCTCTCGTTGCCTTATCTTTTTTCATCTGAAGCACATAGTACCTCAGATTTTTCTCAGCCAACTCTAGTAATTTCTTCTTCTCTCCTCGTTGAGGAACTAAGTGCTTTATGTTTTCTTCAATGATGTCCACCTTAAATGGTACCACAACTTCTGGAGCAACACTATTAAATTTACTTCGCAAATTATCTATAGCAAACTGCATCAAATCCTTCTCCTTAATGTTTAGGTTCTTTTCCAACTCAACAGTTGCAGTGTTGATCAAGGCTCCATTCACAATTTTGAGATAGGTGACATAGGCTTTCTCCTCTTCATTTTCCATTGCAAATACATCCAAATCTTCAATCGTATTACTCATCACCATGGACTTGGCCTGATAAGCCTTCAGTTCCTGTATCTTAAATTGGACTTCCTGTGCTTTTTCAAATTCCATATTGTCAGAATACAACATCATCAATGAATCCAAATATTCCTTTACAGGTTTGAAATTTCCATTTAGTATATTTCTGATTTGACCAATTTTAGCATCGTAATCTTCCTGCTTTTCAAGACCGACACATGGTCCTTTACAATTCTTAATATGGTATTCTAAACAAACTTTGAATTTTTCTTTTTTGATGTTTGATTCACTTAGATTGAGTGTACATGTTCTGAGCATAAAGAGCTTCTTGATAATATCCAACAAGATCTTTGCTCTGAATTTTGAAGTGTATGGTCCAAGATACGTGGAACCATCCCTTATCACTCTTCTAGTAAAAAATACACGCGGAAACCGCTCTTTTTTTATGCAGATATAAGTATACGATTTTGCATCTTTTAAATTTACATTGTAACGTGGTTGATATTTTTTGATCAACGTATTTTCAAGAAGCAACGCATCTTGCTCAGTGTCTACAACAGTAAATTCTAAATGATCAGCATTTCTGACCAATGCCCGTGTCTTGTAATTTTGATTCTTCTTCTCACCAAAATAACTGCCAATACGTTTACGTATGTTTTTTGCCTTCCCGACATATAAGATGGTCCCTGCTTCGTCAATGTATTTGTAAATACCAGGATCCGTAGGGATGTCACTTAAGATTTCTTTATAGTCTTTGGTGGTCATTGATGATACTTATACTCGAGTTTATTTACAAACTCAATAATACTAACTTATGTTTTGCTTTATGTTGTTTTAGCTTTACTATATTGTTAAAAATTAATAGTATGCGATTCTTATTAAGTCTTTCCATTCTCGTGCTTTGCGCAAATGTTGTTTCAGCTCAAAAAAAGATGGACTACACCACCTTCGATCAATGGAATCGAATCTCAGAAAGAATGATCAGCAACAATGGTGATTGGGTAGTGTATGTTGTCAAACCAGACAAAGGAGATCCAACTTTGAATGTTTACAACACCAGAGAAACAAAAACCTATACTTTCGAAAGAGCGGATCAAGCCAAAATAGACCATAACAATGGTTTCGTCTGCTTTAAAATTCATGCACCTCTCGATACTATCGAGATGATCAAGCGCAAAAATTTAGGTACTGGAAGTAGAGTGAAAAGTACAAAAAGTGGAAGAGGAAGTGGTAAGAAAAAAAATGATTTGCCAAGAGACACAGTTGGGATTTTCAACTTTAAAACAAGAGAGTTAGAACGTATCGCAGATGTCATTTCTTTTAAAATGCCAAAAGAGAAAGGTGATTATGTAGTCCTAAAAATGGAGCCAGTAGAAGAAGAGAAACATACTGATAAGCCAATGGACAGTAAAAATCCTAAGTTAGAGAAGTCTCTAAAATCAAAACTTAAGAAAGGTTCCAAAATGGAAAAAGTATCTGAACCAATGGAGCCAGATTCGACGAAAGTCAAAAAAAGAAAAGAAGGAGGAATAGAAGGTTCTACCCTGCGAATCATGAATATTGCAAAAAACATTACTCAAGATTTTTCTTACATAAAAGAATATGTAATCGCAGAAACCTCAGCCAATGTGGTAATACATAAGACAGGTACAGATACACTCGAACAAGATCAATTGATATATGTAGATGTAGACAATGATGAAGTTACCGTTGTCAGTGAGCTGGAAGGAAAATATGCCAATATCGTTATCTCCGAAGATGGCCAGGAAATGGCTTATATGATCAATCAAGATACAACCAATGCAGTGATTGAGCCTTATGACCTTTATCATTGGAGTAGTGGTAACGCGCAAGC
>CALFDU010000148.1 GCA_937950315.1 uncultured Saprospiraceae bacterium
CACCCACAGAAATGAACCAAAATGTGCCGTAAAAGAAAGCATCGAGAAAGGGCAAATTGCACAGATGCGGTATGACAACTACCTCGTCATCATCGACGAAGTAGAAGACCAAAACTACTGGGAAAGAAATGTAGATTACTAGCTTAAAGCAAAAAAACTGTCTTTTACCACATCCACCGAATCCAACCCTAAAGAAAGAACCACATGCTTATCTAGTTCAGTCCTAGCACGTTTTCTTCTCTATTTAATATCTTTGACAAATACTATCTTACACCAAGCTTAAAATCCAATAAGGGACATCGCTTTTCAATGAAGGAATTTTTTACATTAATAAAATTAGTAAGCCCCAGGAACATACTACACTTCCTGCTCCTTCTAAAAAAAGAACCCAAAAGATATATTTTCGCCAACATCAATCAAAAAGTCCAGTCCCTCAGAACACCCTATACAATTAATGGTAATGCTGGTGTAAGAAAAGACTTCAAGCTCATCGTAAATGGTTTTGTAAGAGACAACTTTTACAAAGTAAGAGGCCACATCTCCCACGACATAGATCAATTATCCATCGTAGATGGTTCTGGCTCACTGAATGAAACCATCCAATTAACCAAAGAGGCAAATGGCGTATCGTTTGACGCCCTTGTAAAAATCAAATCAAAAAAAGAAAAACTATATCTCATTGCCAAAGATGGCACCCAGACCAAAAAGATCAAGTTGTCCAAATTCCTTCTTTCAACCAAAAGAAATTGCAACAAGACAGAAGTCTACAGAATGAAAGTGGATGAGGAAAAATCACAAGCTTCAACAAGCAAACCACAGAGCTCTGAAGACATACTTTTCTCTTTCATTTTGGAGAACAACACAGGCCAAGCATCGGAAATCAATCAGTCCATCGCCGGATTGCTAGCTCAAAATTACAAGAACTGGGAATTGCTCATTCCTATATCCGATAAAAATCGCCAACTGGCAGCCACATTCAAGCACGATCAAATAAAATGTATCGAACTTGAAAGCAATTACTCCACAGCCACCAGAAATGACATCATCACAAAATGCGCTGGCAACTACATTGGAATCCTGAAAGACAAAAATGTATTGCACAAGGATTGCCTGCTTCAATGTCACCATGCCATCAAAAACAATGCAAGCCCATACCTCTTGTATGTGGATTCAGATGTGATAGATGAAAACCAGGAAAGAAAAAACCCAACCTACAGACCACCCCTTAGCATCGACCAACTCAGGTGCATGAATTACGTTGGTGATTTTTATCTCTTCTCAAAGGAAGCATTCACCAAAACAAATGGCTATACTGCAGAATCAAACTTGTACTCAAGCCATTACGATTTCATTCTCAGATTGGCAGATCATGATCAACACAAAATCGTACATGTTGACAACATCCTCCTGCATGTAAACAAACAGAACAAAAACATCAATACAAGTTCTTCTACCGATGACATAAGTGCGATTCAACAACATCTTGAAAGAAACAAGCTACACGCACAAGTGACTGCAAGCGATCATCCCGGCATTTACGAGATAGAATATTTGACAGAAGAGCAAGCGTTGATATCAATCATCATTCCTTTCAAGAATGAATTTGAAGTATTGAAAACCTGCGTAGAAAGCATCTTTGAAAAAACAAGCTATGGCAACTATGAAATAATATTGGTTGACCACGAAAGCACAGACCAAGCCGTCTGTGATTATTATAAAGCCCTCGAAAAAGAGCACGACCATATAAAAACACTACACTACAAAGGCGATTTCAATTATTCTGCCATCAACAATTGGGCAATCCAGTTTACCAATGGATCCTATTTTGTTTTTTTAAACAATGATACAGAAGTATTAAGCGAAGGATGGTTAAACAGAATGTATCAATACGCAAGGCAAGACCAAATCGGAGTGGTGGGAGTCCTTCTTCTGTATCCAGACAATACCATCCAGCACGATGGAGTCTATTTTGGATACTTGGACAAAGAACTAAAATACCCAACGAGCCAGTACATCAACAAGATGCAAACGATCGGAGAAGAGAATGCCTACTATCCCTATGTTGTGAAAAATGTCAAGGCAGTCACGGCCGCCTGCATGATGGTCTCCAAAGAAGATTTCTTATCGGTCAATGGCTTTGACGAAGTCAGATTTAAGGTCACTTGCAACGACACCGACCTGTGCTTTAGAATTGGAAAAAACAAAAGAATTGTCAGTCTGCCAGATGTAATCTTGACACACTACGAATCAAAGAGTCGTGGGCTCAATGATACTTTCAGAAAAATAAGATTGGCACAAAGAGAGCTTCAATTATTCTACGATCTCCACAAAGATCAGTTTGAAGACAAAGAGATCATATTCAATGTCTAGAAGAAATAGTGCTTTACTTTGACAATCTGTCGCTTGGTATAAAGCATCATTTTCAAAGTAATCAATACCTGCTTCCTAATGAATGGACTAGACCTGTTGATAAATTTAATCGTGTTTGAAATGTACTTGGCACGATAAGACATATACGGAATGTGATTTTCCGCTTGAAACAACCGTATTCTTTCCAACTTGATCGACCTGTTTGCCTCCAAATTGCGCGTACCCACCACCTCATCAATTTGTTCAAACAAATCTCCGTCGTTATAAAGGTGCTCGTAGTAATTTTCAAAAAACGGATCTTGCGGCTCCACATATCTCTTCCAAATATTGGGATAATCCGGCCAACAAATATTGGCATATGGTTCCGGTTTATGAAACAAAGCAGGATACTTTGTATGTGCATAGTTAAAATAAGTAGACCATTCACACAAAGACATCACTTTGGATTTGTTCATAAAGAACTGTATGCTTTCCTTAAATATTTTCTTGTTGATCAACTGCGGCATATGAGAAGCATAAGCCATGGTAGGCATTCCTGCATCCGAAAGACAACCCAAACTATTCTGCAAACAATGATCAAATGGAGTGATTTTATGCTTCCATTTCTTCAAATCATAAAAGTAATATGATCGGTACTTATCTTCTGATTTAAACTTAGACATATCAAACTTGATGAGTGGACGATAATCGTCATCGGACATGATAAATTCGTCTTCAAGACCATTGTATTTCAGCAATACATTTGTTCGTATTTGATAATTCAATGAGCTGTGATCCAGTCCGGCTTTGGCACTTGCATCAATAAATTCCTCTTCAGGAAGAATATGCAATTTGAATCTAAAATTGATTTTTACTTGAGGCATCAATTCGGTAGGCACAACCACTATCACCTCGTGAATGAAGTCCATGCATTTCTCTACTAAATCGAGGGTACCATTTAAAACAACAGGCTTGTTGGAGATATAAAAAAGCTGCATAAAAAGAAAATAATTTGGGGTTAGACTCTTTTACTGCTATTGTAAGTTATTCATAACTTAAGAAAGGGAAATTAAAGATAGAAATACTTTAAGAAAACAAAGAAACATATTATGATTTTTTTTAATATAAAAACAACTAATGGTTTCTACTGATTCTATGATACATTCTTGTAAGTTTGAAATAAATAAAACACCCTATCTTACAACACGGAACGACCAGACCATCAACCAGCTTCCATTTCTCTTATGAAATCAAACGCATCAAGCAACAGCCTAACACTCTTTTTCCTCGCCCTGCTTGCCTATGCTTCCTGCACATCAAATCCCATTGATTTTACAAACATCACGATAGATGGACCAGAAAACTTTACGTACACCTTTGTGCAAGCGGCGGATTTTACCTTAGAAGACCATGCGCATAACAGCAAAGGAGAAATCATTGTTGTAGGATCTCAATGGAGCCTAAAGAAAAACGAAAATATCTTCTACGCGAAAATCAACAACCGTGGGGAGACTACCTGGAAAAACAATTATGGGGGCAATGGCCATGACAAAGCCATGGCTTTGTATGTCGATGACGAGGATCAATCCTTTGTGCTGGGATACAAACATGTTCCGGGAGAGGACAAAGACATCCGATTGGACTTTGTGAACCCAAAAGGTAAAACCACCCAGAAAAAACAATACCATTTCTTGCCCAACAAAACAGAAGAGGCTTACCAAATGATTCCATTTCAAGAAGACTATATA
>CALFDU010000149.1 GCA_937950315.1 uncultured Saprospiraceae bacterium
ATGACGCATGAATTTGTCGCCCTGGTTTTCATGAGGGACGAATGAAAAATTCCTTTGCGAAGGGGGTCCTTTTTTTTGTTTCGTTTTTTTTGGACAAGCAAAAAAAATGAAAAAATATTGTTAGAATTTGTCTACCGCACAAAATAAAGTAAGAAACAAAATTTTAGTTGAAGGTGAAGGGTGATTACATCACAATAATTACTTAAGTAGATTGTTGAGATTGGTCTCGTAGGTGTGACCTACCGGGATGAGTGCATCTTTGATTTTAATCTTGCTTTTCTCTATATATTCGATTTTGTCGATTGCGATCAAATAAGATTTGTGGATACGTCTGAATAAATTTGACGGAAGTCGTTGCTCAAATGACTTTAGTTTTTCTAGTGTCATTACATTACCTTCACCGAGTACTATTTGACAATAGTCTCCCATACCTTTCAGGTAGTAGATGTCTTCAAGATTGATTTTTTGTTGTCTGTATTCTGTCTTGACAAAGATGTAAGACTTGCTTTCTGCTTGAGTAGGTTCCTGCTTTGATAGTGCATTGTATCGTTCGACTGCATTGATGAAGCGATAGAGACTGATTGGTTTCAATAGATAATCAAGCGCTTTGATTTCAAATCCTTCTACCGCATATTCTGGATAGGCAGTGGTGAAGATTATCTGTGTATGCTCAGGTAGAATTTTTGCAAGTTGCATCCCTGATAACTCTGGCATCTGAATGTCTAAGAATACGAGATCAACAGGATTGGCTTTGATATAGGCAAGTCCTTCAAGCGGATTACTGAAGCTTGCTGAAAGTGTTAGGTAGTCAAGCTTAGACACATAGGTTTCAAGTAGCTTAATTCCAAGTGGTTCATCATCTATAATTACACATCTTATCATCGTGTTGGTATAAGTATATCAATTGAAAATACTAATTCTTTCTTTGTGATCTTTAGGCTTGCTTTATTTTCAAAGATAAGTTCAAGTCTTTTGCGTAGATTACTCAAGCCTACTCCTCCTGAATTGTCTTTGGAATGGGTGCCGATTTTATTGGAAGAGTGTATTTGGATTCCTTGACTAGTTGGTTTGATACTGATAGTAAATGGATGACTTTTAGATTTTAAGTCTGCATGCTTGAATGCATTTTCAAATAATGGAAGAAGAACATATGGAGGGATTGACACATGCATTACCTCTTGGTCAATATCCATCCGCATCTCAAAGTCGTAAGCATAGCGTATCTTTTCTAGCGCAATATATTTCTTGACAAGGTCAAGCTCGTTTTCAAAGGTTGTCCACTCTGCATCTTGATACAGCGTATATTTCAACAAGTCAGATAGTTGTTCTATTGCTGGCAAAACCTTGTCAGACTTCATATAGGCAAGAGACTGAATGTTGTTCAAGGAGTTTAAAAGAAAATGAGGATTGACTTGTGATCGCAATGCGGACAATTTCATCTTTTCGTTTTCTAGGATTAATTCACGTTCTCTTTTTTTATTGAATAGAGAGTACCTAACAAAATAATAAATAGCTGCAGGAGTGATATAACTTATTCCGTAGAGATACTGTTCCCTGATGTAAAAACTCAAACTAACTTCTCGGCGATAGTTGGTAATGTCAAAGAGATAGTAAGACAGTTTCTGCTCTACTAAATACCTAAATAATCCTGGTAATATCAAACTCAGGATTAGACCCAATATAATGTGTACCCACTTTCGTGTTGGATAGAACTTGTATAACACGATATAGCAGAACAACCAATAAAGGAAAAAGGCGAAGGGTGATGTGAACGAAAAAGCAGTATCAGTCAGGCTGATCGGATCCATCTTCCCACTTCGAACAAAACTATTGATACCACTTTCAATCAGAAAATGATAAATCAGAAACCAAAGCAATAATGATTTGAAGTTGAATCTCATCCGCTAAAGTTACTGATTACAACATAACTATCAGAAAACAATCGTTGAACTAGTTTATTCTATCTGTAAAATGAAGAAACCATACTTTCATGGTGTTTAAAGGGATGTTTCAGTAGTTGGACGATTGTGTTTGGTTCTGGTATAAACAGCATTTATCTTGAGTGATGTTATAAAACATGAACCTTTAAACTTTCTAAAGATGATCAGAATATTTTTAGTTACTCTTACGATAAGTCTATTGACTATCATGACAAGCTTTGGGCAATCAGAAGATGCATTGAATACGCTACTAAGGAATGGTAAAGAAGTACCCAAAGTACTCCTTGTAGGAACATTCCACTTCGGTTACCCAGGTTTAGATGATCACAAGACAGATGATGCTAATAAGTTGGATATCAATTCTCCACAACGACAGAAGGAAATAGAAGAATTGGTGGACTACATTGCTAAGTACAAGCCCACTAAAGTACTTGTAGAAACAGGTAGCAATACGGGTTATCTCTTGAGAAAGTATGAAGCATGGAAGGAAGGAACGGGAGAGCTCAGAAAGCGAGAAGTTGATCAAGTAGGATTTAGACTGATGGATCGTTTTGATCTGGATACAATCTATGGGATAGATGCTAATTCTTTTGCTCAGACAATTTATTCTTCAAGGGATTCTGTACAAGTCCAGCCGATAATAGATAGCATTTATAGGAGTCGACCTGATAGCTTATTTGAATCTGCGATTGAGGATAAGTATTGGGAATGGTATGAAGTTCAAGACAAGCGATGTGTGGATATGGAACTGTTAGATTTCTTTTTGGAGACGAACAGTGATTATCATATTAATCGAATGCACGGACATTATTTACTCAGCGACAAGACAGATTCCTATGATTCCGTTGATGGATTGACCTTGAATTGGTTCAGTAGAAACCTTCGCATTCTGAAGAACATACAGATGGTTGAAACAAAGCCAACAGATAGAATTTTGGTTCTGATAGGCAGTGGTCATGTTCCGATATTGAAACAACAATTTGAATGTACACCTGAGTATGAGCTTGTGAAGTTTGGTGACTTGTAATGCGATAGGATTTGTAGACCTTAAGGCATTTGTATAATTAAAAGATGAATGGAATACCAAAAAGTAGTTACTGATGCAACGATAGACGCTATATTGCTTCTTGATTTTTATTGGTTTTTTGAATTTACCGTCATGAAAATTTTAAAATCTCACCTTAGTCTCCAGATTCTCATTATCTTGACAAAAAACCAAAAAGATGCAAAATCTACAATTTCCACTTTCTCTTCAATTCAAAATTTCTACGATGTCCAATGATTTTACAGCCAGAGATTTTGGTGGTAAAGTCGTTGCTTATGTTAAGCAAAAAATGTTCAAACTAAAAGAGGATATTCTCATATTTAGTGATGAATCGCAGACAGAACAAATCTATCGAATTAAGGCGGATAAATGGTTGGATTTTTCAGCGGCCTATGCTTTCTTTGATAAGGATGGAAAGGAATTTGGTAAGATTACACGGAAGGGATGGGCTTCCATTTGGAAAGCTAATTACTCTATCATCGATGAGAATCAAAATTTGCAATACAATGTAAATGAAGAAAATGCTTGGGTGAAAGTGGGGGATTCGCTTTTGGGACAAATACCTATTGTGAGCATGCTGACTGGCTATTTTTTTAATCCGTCTTATTTGGTCACAGACACAAATAATAAACCTATTGTAAGATTGAAAAAGCAAGCTTCTTTTTTTGGAAGAAATTTTGAAATTACCAAAGAAGGCAAGATGGATTCTGATGATGACGATAGAATATTATTAGGTCTCATGATGATGATTTTGTTGGAAAGACGAAGAGGTTGATTTTTTTGATATCCAATTGAAAAATTCAGTACTTTGCGTGTAGAAATTCTTATAAATATGGATTGGCAAACTAGCGTAGATTATTATGAAAAATTGATAGCATTGTTTCCTGAGGTCGAGCGAAAAGGAAAATCAATGCCATATACTTCACTCAATGGGCATATGTATTCGTTTATTGATAAAGAAGGGTGCATGGGTCTTAGGTTATCTGCTGATGGACTAGAAAAATTCATGACTACAAATAAAAGCCATCAGATGGAGCAACATGGAAGGCTCATGAAAGAATATGCTGTTGTTCCCGATAGTTTATTGAAGAATCCCAAAAAACTAAAAAAGTACTTTCTTGAAAGCCTTGCGTATGTTTCAAGCCTAAAGCCCAAGCCGACAAAAAAGAAAGGATAACTTAGCATGCAGCTACCAATCAGCAATCGGAAAGGAATTCCTTTCTTTTATCCAAAATCGGATATCGAATTTCAACGAGATGATTACGAGCTCTATCATGAGATGGTGGTGCGACAGTCTGCTTTGCATCTAGCCGATCCATTGTGGGGCGGATATCCGTTTCAAGCAATTTTTGATTTTACGGAAAAGCATTATCCGAATGTAACAGACATCGATATTGTAGAGTTAGGTTGTGGTGTGGGAAGATGGATTGCTACATTGGCAAAGCGTTTTCCGACATCTACTTGCTGGGGAATTGACTACAGTTATCAGATGTTAAAGCAAGCCCATAGATTTTGGGTGGAAGAAAAAGCGATTGTCCTGGATTTGAAGGACAGGGGTCTGGATCAACAAACGATAAAAGGGGAGTCATTGACAAACTTGCAATTTGGTTTGGCGAAGGCAGAAGAACTGCCTTTTGTGGATAGTAGTCAAGACCTTGTGGTACATAGTTTCCTCCTTGATCGATTGGAAAATCTGACAAAGGCCTTGGAAGAAATGTATCGGGTTTTAAAGCCAAAGGGTAAATTGATGGTTGTTTCTCCATTAAATTTTCAAAAAGCGGCACATTGGAAAATGTATTTTCCTCCAGGGCAGCTTTCAGATATATTAAAGGAAATGGGTTTTGTGCTTTTGGATTGGGAAGAAAGCATGATGTTTGAGGAGCCTTTGGATAAGCGAGGGAATGTAATTCGGTGGAACTGTCTGGGCTTTGTTGCCGAAAAAAGATGATGGCCGTTTCACGGAGAAAATTATAATTTTTTCTTTACATTATGTGTCATTGCAACCAGAGATTTAAAATTTGACGTAAGTCTGATAAATACTAGATTATAAAAATAAATCATCTAAAATGAAAATAAAAACATTCTTGACTTTTGTAGGTGACCAATGTGGGAAGGCCAACGAAGCGTTGCAATTTTATACCTCTGTATTCCCAAATTCGGAGATCAAAGATATTATCAAATTTAAGGAAGGAGAGCCAGGTGGCACGCCAGAGCTCATCAAGTATGCCGTCTTTACCTTGAATGGGGTTGAGTATGCCATATCAGAAAATAATTACAACCACGCTTGGTCCATCACACCTGGTGTATCTTTTTATATTGATTGTGAAACCAAAGAAGAAGTCGATGCGCTGTTTGAAGCACTTTCGGATGGAGGTCAGGTCATGATTCCATTGGGCAATTATTCAAATGATAATTATGGCTTTGGTAAATGGTTTGGCTGGTGTGCAGATCGATTTGGCGTTTCGTGGCAGTTGAATCTCACCGGATGATCTGCCTTAATTTGTAAAAGAGTATCAAAAGCCTTATTGATAAAGAAGGAATAGATGGTTATCTTGTCGGTCTAAATAAAAACACATGGCAAACAAAGAATTTTGGACCGGATCAGACAAATATCTATGCGATAGAGATTTGGCTCAATCTTTCCACATAGCAAGGACCCTAGGAATGCCTTTGTTGATCGAAGGAGAACCAGGTACCGGAAAGACCGAACTTCCAATTCAATACGCTGCCGATCAAAATCTGGAACTATTTGTCTATCCTACAGGTTCTAAGAGCAATGTAGAGCAATTTGTGGCAAGGTTTGATCACGTAAAGTATTTAAGAGACTCGCAAATAGAAATATTAAATTCCCAGCGAGAAGAGAAAGGACTGGAGAGCAAATTGTCAACAGGAGGAAGAAATCCAGAGAATCTAGCGGACTATGTGGCCATGGGGCCTGCAGCAAAAGCATATTCTAAACCAAATTCAGTCTTGTTGATTGATGAAATAGATAAAGCGCCAAGAGAATTCCCCAATGACTTGTTGTACGCTCTAAGTCACAGAAAATTCATCATGCCAGAATCTGGAGAAACCATCGAAGTTTCTGAAAATGATATGCCAGCCATCATCATTACGTCCAACCGCGAACAAGAATTACCTACTGCATTCAAAGGCAGGTGTATCTATCATTATATCCATTTTCCTGGGGAGGACACCATGCGTGAAATCATTGCCAAGCATTATCCAAAAGTCAGCAATCAAATTGTCGATGTCGCTATGGATGTCTTTTATCACCTAAGGAAAATTGGCTTGGAAAGGGCGCCTACTACGAGAGAGTTATTGAATTGGTTGAAGTATGTGAAGACATTTAGCACCTCTGAAGCCATCGATAAAATTCAAAAACTAGAGGGGATAGGAGCGTTGATAAAAACGCAAACAGATTTAGAAAGAGTACAAAAGCAAATTTTAAGCAACCCCACTGATTTTCAAAAAAGAAGTACGCCAAACTAATGTTTGAAACGCTCCCTAAAAAGTTTGTTGAATACGATGTCCCTGTAGATATCCGGGCACTTTTGCTTTTGCGCAAAGCAATGGATAAAAAACTCATCAGAACACTCGGCGATATCTACAATGTGCTGAAAGGAATTGTGGTCAAGGATCCAGAAATGATGGGTCCTTACACCAAGGCGTATTACGATTATTTTCTCAACATAAAAATCCACCAAGGCGACACCCTAAATGATGCCATCCAAAGATCAGAGACCTTTAAAAATTGGCGCGATGATAATTTGGATCGAATGGGTGACGAATTGAGTGTAGAAGACATGGTGAATCGCTTTCTTGACGAAGTGCATATGACGAGTTATGACATACAAGAAGTGGTAGATGGCAGATTGCTCTGGGACAAAGATCGAGGTGATATCGAAGACAAAGAAAGTGATGGCTTGGAAGGCGACAAACAACCTCGTGCGCTAGATAAAATGGCCGACTATTCTGATCTGAGTCTGCAGGAATTGCTCGACCGCATGCAGGAAGTAATGGATCAACAGAAATCGGAACATTCTGGTGGAAGTCACTGGATCGGCACCGGAGGGATCTCGCCATATGGTCATGGAGGCGCTGCCAAAGATGGCTTACGTGTCGGAGGAACAGGTGGAGGAAAAATGGCGCGCAAAGTTTTAAACGATAGAAAGTTTTTTCCAATCGATATGGATGCGATCATCAATGACAACAATGTCGATGCCGCTCTAGCTTCTCTGAGAGGAATTATTGAAGAATCTGCAGAAGAAAAACTTGATGTTCCTTCTACCATAAAAAATGGGCTGAAACGTGGAGGCTTATTTCTACCGGAAATAAAAAGTGAAGAACATGATAAGCTTCAAGTGTTGCTGATCGTTGACAATGGAGGCTACTCAATGGACCCTTATATCCGTGTAGTGCAGACCTTATTCAAAAAAATGAAAACAAGATTTGCCCATGATCTTGAGACCCATTATTTTCATAATACGGTGTATGATCGAGTCTTTTCTGATGCACGAAGAAACAAGCCCATTTATATCGATAAGATACTCAAGAAAGACCCCAACTATCGTGTCTTTTTTGTCGGGGATGCCGCAATGGCTGCCTACGAATTAAATAGGACAAGCATGGATTCTTACAACCTGATGAAAAAGCATTTTAAGAAAATTGCTTGGTTGAATCCTGAACCACAGCGGTATTGGGCACACACATTTACCACCATGGTAATCAAAGAAATCATTCCGATGTTTCCTCTTAGCCCAAAAGGCATTGAGAAGGCCGTGAAGCAGATGAATAAGAAAAAAGAGTAAGCTCCTTCAAGTCATTTGGCCACTACTTAATCTAGATAATTATAAATAAACTTTAATTAGCTTTTAATTCAAAAACTAATAAGTTATTTTGAATGCAAATTAAAAGCAAAGATGAAACCAAATAGAAGAAAGTTTATAAGATCTACTGCTGCATTGGCAGCAGGCGCACTTTTATTGCCACAGATGGCATGTAAGCCAAAGAAGGACATGGCGGACGATATGAAGATGCAGGTCAAGAAAAATCGTATCGGTGATTTTGGAATTCAGTTATGGACACTTAGAGAAGAATTTCCGAAAGACCCAAAAGGCGTTTTGGCTAAGTTGGCAAGTTATGGATATACACAGATTGAAGGCTTTGAAACAGATCAAGGACTTTGGTGGGGTATGACGCCAAGAGAATATCAGAGTTATCTGAATGATATAGGAATGAAGATGGTGGCGAGCCACTGTAGGATTCAAGAAAATTTTGAGATGAAAGCCGCTCAAGCAGCAGAAATAGGCTTGGATTATCTCGTTTGTCCTTGGATTGGCCCTCAGAAAAGTATGGACGATTGGAAAAACGTGACCGACCTTTTTAACGAGTGTGGCGAAATTTGCCGAAAGGCGGGAATCAAGTTTGCTTATCACAACCACGCATATAGTTTTAAAGCATTTACAGGAATGATTCCGCATGATTTTATCATGGAAAACACAGACCCCGAATTGGTACTACATGAAATGGATATTTATTGGGTAGTAACCGGTGGTGCAGATCCAGTAGAATATCTTAAAAAATATGCTGGACGATTTAGATTGTGTCATGTGAAAGATAGATTGAGAGATGCTGCCATGGATGAGCGTGAAGCTTCATGCAATCTTGGAACGGGTAAAATTGATTTTCCTTCCATTCTTAAAGTTGCCAAAGAAACAGGCATGGAATACTTTTTTGTTGAGCAAGAAAGATACGATGCAGGTACACCACTAGAAAGTGCGGAAATCGGTGCTAAATATATGCGTAGTTTGATTTTAGTATAAAATAATTTGTATGGCCCCAAAAAAGAATCTCATCATTACTGCAGACGATTTTGGCTGCTGCAATTATATTGATAAAGGTATTATCAAAGGAATCAATCACGGGGTAGTTACCTGTGTTTCTGCCTTTATCAATTTCGAAAAAAGAGACAAAGATGGAAGAGGGGGAGCCTATGATGGCTCTCTCAAAACCATCACCAAATTGATGAACAAAAAGCAGAAAAACAATCTGAGTTTTCCTGTTGGTTTGCATCTCACAATCAATGCAGGAAGACCAGTTCTCCCTATTGGAGAAGTGCCAGATTTGATCAGACCAAAGTCAAGGAAGTTTCATGGATATTTTAAAGATATTCTAGATTTTGATCCAAAGCTTTATCTCTCCAAAAAGAAGAAAGTTAGGGAACAAGTCATAGCCGAAATCAGAGCGCAGTTAAAGTTGTACAAATTTAATTTTGGCGAACCTAATCATATTTCTTGTCACTATGGAATCTTGTTTCATTTCAAACATATCTTTGAAGAATATGTCAAGATTAATGGTATTGAAAAATATCCATTACGCAACCCTTTTCTCGTCTATCAGACTCCAAAAGACGACAAAGATGCTGCTGCGATAAAATTGATGAAAAAATATCATCGTACTAAGAGCAAAATGAAAATAGAAGGCATCAGTAAAGGTGCGGCGTGGTTGATAAAATACAAAGGCCTTATAAAAGCGTTTAGAGAGTCTAGTCCAGAAGTTAGGCTAAAATTGATGAATGAAAACAAGATTGTATTTCCTGATTATTCGCTTGACTATATGTATAAGAGAGCCAGCGATTTTAAATCTTTGGAAAAGCCATTTAGTTTTTTGACCCGAGAAGTCGCAGAATGCTACAAACATAAAAATAGAAAACCCAATGCGGCAGTTTATGAATTATTTGCTCACTTGGGTGATGGCGTCCCACCCAAAGAGGGACCTGTAGGGGTAAGTAAGAAATATTTTCCTTCCAGAATGGTAGAGTTGAATCGCCTTATTGCCAATAAGAAATGGCTTAATGCTGGGGACATCAATCTGGTGGATTTCAGTATTCTCAAAAAGTAAATTACTAGAATAGATTCTTTGTTAAGATACTGAAGGGAGAATGCTATCTTTGTGTATGCATGCTCCCCAGCTAGATTCTTCTCGTCTTTATTCTTCGTTTTTTATACTGTTATGCCTGAGCCAAGCCTTGTTTTCGGCAAGTTTTAATATGATTGTGCCGGAGCTTCCTGATTTCTTGCGGTCGCTTGGTGGAGAGGATTACATCGGGTTGATCATTGCTTTGTTTACAACCACGGCCGGATTATCTAGACCTTTCAGCGGCAAGTTAACGGATACCATTGGTCGTATGCCTGTGCAGGTCATCGGGACATTGGTGTGTGTGCTTGCGAGCTTGATGTATCCCTTTGTGAGTTCGGTATTTGGCTTTCTTTTATTGAGATTTTTTCATGGTTTTTCGACTGGGTTTAAGCCGACAGCCGCTGCTGCCTATCTGGCCGACATTGTCCCAGTAGAAAGAAGGGGAGAGGCAATGGGAATAATGGGAGTCAGTATGAATTTAGGCGCTTCGATTGCACCGCCGATAGGGAGTCAACTGGCGATTTCTTATTCTTTGGATGTCATGTTTTATTGTTCATCAGCCATTGCTTTGGTATCGGTTTTATTGTTGTTTGGAATGAAGGAATCCTTGGCCAATAAACAGAAGTTCAGTCCATCGTTGTTGAAGCTTAAGAAAGGAGAAATTTATGATCGTACGGCATTGCTGCCTGCCTCGGTTGTGCTTTTATTGTATATGAGCATCGGAGCATTGGTTACTATCGGACCTGATCAGTCAGTCCATCTCGGGATGACCAATAAAGGATTCTTTTTTACAAGTTATACATTGTGTTCGATCTTGTCGCGTTTGGTGGCAGGAAAGGCCTCAGATAAGTATGGTCGTATACGGGTAATACGTATTTCTTTGATTTTGTTGTGTCTGGGACTTGCGTCGTTTGCTTTGGTAACAACACCTGCCGGATTTTTGATGGCCTCCGGTTTTTTAGGCTTTGCGATGGGTTCTGCTTCTCCGCCTGTGTTTGCATGGGTCATTGATCGATGCAAAGATGAGAATCGAGGGAAGGCCTTGGCGACCATTTATATTGCACTAGAAATCAGTATTGGTTTTGGTGCTGTTTTCTCCGCTGAGATGTACGACAGCAATCCAGAAAATTTTGGTTTTACATTTTTATTGTTGACGGCGATTACGTCCATTGGGTTTATTATACTATATGGAAAGGAGGACTATTCTTCCATGGGGCGATCGGTTGAAAATGAATAAGCAGTCTTTTTTATTTTCACTTTCGTCAAATATTTTCAATCGTGCCAGGCAAATTTCATGTGGCTGATTGAATAAGCTTACATCTTAAGCCGTTTTCGTATTTAGAATTGATTCTGCCAATATTATATACTCCGATGTAACCTCAAGTACATCAAACTTGGTATCGAGAATCTGAATACTTGGCGAGTCTATATTGTAATATATGTTTGGGCTAAATCCCTGATATCCTGCCGGCACATATGGTGTCAATACAAAAGTATCTTCATTTGACATGCCACAATACATGACCTTGAAAGTTCCTTGTAAAAATCCCTTCTTAATTTCTAGCAAAGTGCCTATGTGAATTTTGTGTTCCATGAATGATTTATGTCTGTGAAAAAGTGATGCTTGCCTATTCAGCGCTTCATGAAAGATAATAATATTTCATATAAAATGTAATGGTACAAATGGTCATAAACCTATTTTTTATCTACTATTCACAAACAGAATTTACAATCTATGAACTTACTGCCTAGATGTTTGTTTGAATTCCAAAGTGCATGCAATGAATAGAGAATCTTCTTTGACAAAGCTTCGACCTAAATTACCATTAACAACAGATATCAATGGGCATCTTGAATCATTTCAGAATAGAGTATTGAGACCGATTTTGAAATTTCAAAATGATTTATTGTTGAACTATTTATACACGCATCCACAATTTATCCCGCTATCCTCAAAAATCAACAAACAAGATCCCAATTCCTATCGCGAGGTAATTTCTAAGTTTGTCAAGTCCAATACTGCCTTTAGACACAAACTATATGGGATGATATGCGGCATGATGACGGTAAAAGAATATGGAATTTATCTAAAGGATGCTTCGGAGTATAATCGTCGGATTATTGCTATGTATGTTCAGCGTGTGTTGAGTCAAGTGGCATAGTATGAGCGCAATGCTTGTTAATTTATCGGCTCCATTCAATAGCCATAGTCGCACTATTTGTTTTTTGCTCAAGGCAAATGATCTTCTGTTTTTTCAATGCGGGCATTATAAAAACATTAATTTCAACCAATTGTTTTGATTAGAAAATATATCAATGAAAGCACTAGTATTAAGTTCGGAGAAAGTCTTGTCATGGAAGGAAGTAGAAACACCTACTCCAGCCAATGGAGAAGTGTTGGTTCAAATAAAATCTGCTTCTTTAAATCATCGCGAACTTTGGATCACCAAAGGCTTGTATCCTGGAATGAAATTGCCTTGCATTCTTGGCGCTGATGGTGCGGGGGTTGTTACTGCGGTTGGATCTGATCAAGATGCGGCCTGGCTTGGCAAGGATGTGGTAATATATCCTGCCTACGATTGGGGTGCAGTTGAGCGAGCTCCTACGAGGCAGTTTAGGGTCTTGGGGATGCCGGATCCTGGGACGATGGCAGAGTACATTTCTGTTCCGGTTTCAAGCATTGTGGAGAAGCCGGCGTATTTGGCTTGGGAGGAAGCGGCGGCGATTCCGGTGGCAGGTCTTACCGCATGGCGCGCCTTGGTGCGACATGGTGGAATTACCGCAGACAGTAAAGTTTTAATCACTGGGGTAGGCGGTGGCGTAGCGCAGATGGGTTTGTCATTGGCAACAGCCATGGGTGCTACCGTGTTTGTTACGAGTTCGAGTGCAGATAAGATCGCTTACGCAAATGAAGCAGGTGCTTTAGGAGGAGTGAACTACAAAGAAGAAGACTGGAATATCCAGTTAAAAAATCTTTCGGGAGGAATAGACATTGTTCTTGATAGCTCTCCAGCACCTCGACTTGATGACTATTTTAAGTTTCTAAATTATGGAGCTCGGATTGTAGCTTATGGCTCGACGGGCAACCGGAATACTGAAGTAAATATTTCAAAAATGTTTCTCAGACACATCCAGTTTATCGGTACCGCCATGGGCTCACCAAAAGAATTTAAGGCGATGCTGGAATTTATGGAAGCACACAAAATCAAGCCTAAAGTACATGCTACTTTCCCATTTGCGCAAGCGATAAAAGCTTGCGAAACCCTCCAAGAAGGAAAACAAATAGGCAAAATATGCCTCGTGTAAATAAACCCAAAAATTGAAAATGAATTTACGATTACAAACCAAAGTAAAGGGCAATTATCTCAAGGTCATAGAACGATTTGATCTTGATTTATTCACGGCACTTAAGCCAAAAGGCGCCAACATGGAAATCGTAAAATTTACGGGTTCCAAAAAAGGAGACGTAGTCGATATTCAATTTCACAGCCCGATCAAAGCAAAGTGGATAAGCAAGATTACGGAAGACGGAGGAAATGATTCAATGGCCTATTTTGTTGATGAAGGTGAGGTCTTACCTTTCCCATTAAAAAAATGGAAACACAAACATATAGTAGAAAAGATCGACGACACACACTGCCTTATCGTCGATGATATTTATTTCTCTACAGGCTTTGCATTTTTTGATTTCTTTATCTATCCAGGAATCTTTCTTGGCTTCTTTCCTAGGAAAAAAGTGTACAAAGCATACTTTGGAGAGTAAGCACTAGGATTGATATGAGCTTAGGATCATAGGATTTTTAGCAACGATATTTTTGTGCTTACTGATTACTTTTCAATCCAACAATCCAATAATTCACTGAATCCTAAAAATCCAAGTTCCCCAATCCTAAAATCACGAAAATCCTATAAATCCTAGTTCCGCCCCAATCCTAAAATCCTTCCATCCCAAAAATCCTAGTTGGGTCCTAGAAATCCTAGTTGGGTCCTAGAATGTTTTTACAAGGATAGAAATATCTGCCTCGCTCCCAACCATAAATCCCCCATTTGGCCCAATCCCATAATCCAATCGGTCAACGGATAGTGTTCCACTAAAAGTCAGGTCAGAGTAAGTGAAATGTATGGTTACAATTTTCTCCACACCCTTCATTGTAAGATTGCCAGTAACTGCATATCCTGCGGCCGTCTTAACAACGTCTTCTGAGTAAAAACAAATGTTTGGATAGTTTGCCACGTCAAAAAAATCTTCTCTCAGCAGGTGGGCATCTCGCTCCTCATTGTCAGTATCAATGGTCGACACATCGATACAAACATCAAAGCGACAAAGATCCGTATTACCCGCATCAAAATCTATCGTACCATCAATGTTCCCAATCGCTCCCTCTACCGTTCTGAATCCAAAATTTGATATCTCGAAGGTAACCAATGAACTAGCTTGATCAATGGCCTGACTTTGTCCATGTAAGTAGAAAAACAAGAATAAAGTAGCAAGTATATATTTCATCTTAATTATAGTATTGTTGCTCAATATAACGACTTATACTTTCATATTTAGTAAATCCCAAAATCCCAAAATCCCAAAATCCCTAATTCTCTTAATCCAATAAATCCTAGTTCCACCAATCCAACAATCCATTTATCCTAAAAATCCTAGTTGGGTTCCCAAAAATCCTAGTTCTATGAGATGTAATAAATTGAATGCCGTCCATGTTTAATTCATAGAATATCTAAACATGCGATCAAGTATGAAGAACCGAACAAGATTATTGATTTTATCTGCCCCATTTTTATTCATGGTTTTCATAAATGAAATATCAAGAGCTGTAATAGAAGAAGAAGCTTATAAACGGTACGGCGTTGAATCTATAAATCCAGCAATGCGGGTTGAAAATAGATGTAGTTGGGTATGTCACAATAGCACAAGCTATTGTGCAACTCATCATATTAAATACTTACATTCAGTCAAATCTAAGATTGATCCTCTATATTTTGGCATCATAGCTTTTCTAAATTCTTTCGGAAACTACGCCCTTGCCAATATCTTTTTCTTGATAGTATTATGGCCTTTGTTGATGTGGTTTTTGTTG
>CALFDU010000150.1 GCA_937950315.1 uncultured Saprospiraceae bacterium
CATACGATGAAGTTGGTGAAGTTGTAGATTACGTTGAGTGTCTTTTTAATTTTCATCACAACTCTTTGAAAAAGAAAGAAATATATTTTTTAGGATTTATTACTTATGGAATTCTGTTCTTACTCTCTTTATATTTCTATAAAGAAAGGACCATCTTTTCTGATCTATCATTTATTTTATACGAAATAATAACTTCTAACGAATTATCTATTCAAGTCAATAGATTTGTAAGTGTTTTTTCTCAATCATTTGCTCTAGCAGGTAGAAAGCTAAATTTACCATTGGAAGTGATTTGTCAAATGTATTCAGCCAGTTTTATCATTTATTATTTCATCTCCTTTCTGATACTCATAAAATGGTTAAAACATAAATATTTAGCTTTAGGCTTAGTCCTTTTTAACGTACTAATGACTAGGCATACATTTTATTGGACACCTTCTGAATTAATTCAAGGAACTGCTTTTGTGTTTTTCTATCTAGCACTTTTAGATAATATATTAAGATCAGAAAAACTAAAAATGCATAAAATTCCTGTTCTTTTAATACTCTTACTATTTGCCATCTTTGCACATCCACTTCTTAGCATTGCAATAGTATTCGGGTTGCTATATATGACATTGCACGTAAAAAAGAGATTTATATTTTCTATAGTCAACTTTTTAGTAATCGTTTCTATATATTTTGCAAAAAGTAAAATTTTTCCAAATGAATACGACACAGAGGCAATCAGTTCAATTAGCAACCTGTATGATTGGCAATCCTATTTCCAAAGAATAAAAGTTCAGGGTTTTTTTGACATGCTACTAAGTGATTATTTGATAGCAAGTTTGATTGCTACTCTGGTATCGTTTTATTTAGTTTTCAAAAAAAAATATTTAAAACTTCTTTTACTATTTACATTTGTAATAGGCTATTGCATACTTGTAAATATTGCCCAACTATATATTCGAGAACAGTATTATATTGAAAGTCAGTATCTGATTTTATCATTTTTTATTATTCTTCCCCTAGTTCTTGATATTATTCCTACTCTAAAGAAATCGCAATTAACCTTACTAGCTTGTATTTCAATTGTAGTTTTCTCTTCTTTCAAAATATTTGAAAATCGAAAACCATACGTTGAACGGTTAAATTGGCATAGGGATTTTTTGAAAAAAAGTGAAGCATTTGATAACAAAAAACTCGTGCTTCATAGAGCTCAAGTTCCTCTAGACACATTGATAGCTACCTGGGGCAGTAGTTACGAATTTTGGTTACTTTCAACCATTGAAAATAAGGAAACACGATCTGTAATTATTTCTGATAAAGTTTGGTACTTAAATTGGGTTCTCGACGAAGAAAACAAAAAACAATTTTTCACTAGATGGGATTTTCCTGAATACCATTCTTTAGATGAGAAGTATTTCATACTTAAAGACACTTCTCACATTTATATTAAATATGATGATTCTATTGCACAATAAATTAAACATCCATAATGAAAGAAAGAAATCATTACTTCAACCGCATCGCTCGATCCGCATCACGCTTTAGATCTTTATCCTTTATCGAACTTCGCTTATCGTAGGTTTTCTTTCCTTGCGCAAGTGCGATTAAAATTTTCACAAATCCTCTTTCTGAGAAATAAATTTTATAGGGAACAATCGTAAACCCTTTCTCCTTCACTCCCCTATCCAACTTCTTCATCTCGGGCTTTTTCAACAGCAATTTTCGATCGCGACGCGTTTCATGGTTGTTTACATTGCCATGTGAGTACTCACCGATGTACATACTCTTAATCCAAAGTTCCCCATCCTTAAAATGACAATAAGCATCCTTGAGGTTTCCATTGCCCGCTCGGAGTGACTTTACCTCAGTTCCCACAAGCATGACGCCAACCTCAAACTCCTGCAAAAATGAATACTCATACTTTGCTTTCTTATTTATTATTTCTTTCGTCTTTGCCATTATAATTTTTCCAAAAGGAAATCTGTCATCTTGTTATATAAATGCAATCTTGTCGGACCTCCAAAAATCCCATGATTACGGTTAGGATAGTAATACGTATCAAACTGCTTATTCGCTGCTATCAAGGCATTGGCCATTTCAACAGAATTCTGCCAGTGGACATTGTCATCGCCCATTCCGTGGATCAATAAATAATTTCCCTTCAACTGATCTGCAAAATAAATCGGCGAGTTGTCTTCATATCCTTCTCTGTTCTCTTCAAGCGTACGCATGTATCTTTCTGTATAGATGGTATCATACCATTTCCAGCTAGTAACTGGCGCAACGGCAATGGCTGCCTTAAACACATCATTCCCCTTAAGGATACACAATGAAGACATATATCCTCCATAACTCCATCCAAAAATCCCGATACGTGAAGCATCCGTATAATCCAATGAACCAAAATACTTGGCAGCATCCACCTGGTCAATGGTCTCATAATGTCCCAACTTCAAGTAGGTCATCTTTCTGAATTCTTCACCTCGCGCTCCAGTTCCTCTGTTGTCAACACAAGCGACAATATAGCCTTGTTGTGCAAGCAACTGAAACCACCAGTAATTCTGACCTTTCCATCCATCAACCACTTGTTGGCTTCCCGGACCACCATACAAATACATAAACACTGGATACTTTTTGCTTGCATCAAAATCAGCAGGCTTCAATATCCATGCATTCAAGTTTACCCCACTCTCCGTATCAAAATTCAAAAACTCAATAGGAGCCGTTCCATACTTCTTTTGTGTTCTGACCAATTTTTGATTGTCCTCAATCGACCTTACTTCTTTTCCTTTTCTATCATATACCGTATAACTTGCCGGAGTATTGATCGTACTGTGATTCAACACATAATAATCATAGGTTGCACTAAACTGCGCTGAATTGGTTCCTGCCTCCTTAGACAACATCGTTGTCTTACGACCATTCAATGACGTTGCGTACACTTCCTTACGCATCGCATCATTCTTTGCCGCTTGGTAGTACACCATTCCATTCTCCTCATCCACTCCATAAAAATCAGTTACGTCATAATCTCCTTTCGTAATTTGATTCTTCAATGTGCCATCAATATTATACAAGTAGATATGATTGTATCCATCATTCTCACTCGTCCACACAAACTGTTTTCCATTTTTAAGGAAAGTAAGATTGTCTGTTATATTAATAAAGTATTTATTGGTTTCCTTGTACATCACACTTGCAGATCCATCATTTGCGTCAGCGAGAAACAACTCAAGTTCATTCTGGTGGCGATTCATTTTAAACACACATAGTTTGTCGTTGGCCTGCGTCCATTTGATTCTAGGAATATACATGTCATCCATATTTCCCAATTCCACCTTTGTTGTTTTCTGAGTTTCGAGATTGTAAAAATGCACAGATACAGTTGCATTTTTTTCACCCACCTTTGGATATTTCCAAGTAACATATTCAGGATACAACTCGTCGTTAAAATTCACCATCGTAAACTCAGGCACTTCTTTCTCATCAAATTTTATGTAGGCAATATTCTTTCCATCAGGACTCCACTCAAAAGCTTTTACAAAAGCAAACTCTTCCTCATACACCCAATCCGTTATTCCATTGATGATGCTGTTCTTTTTTCCATCCTTTGTGATCTGATCTACATCATCCGTTCTCAGATTTCTCACATACAAGTTATTCTCAAAGCCAAATACCACTCTGTCTTTCGTCGGAGACAGTGTCGCATTCATGATCGGCTTGTCATATACTTGCGTCAATTTCATACCCTTTGTATCATACAAGTACACATCTGAAGTATGCGATCTTCTATAGATGGATTCAATATTCGTTTCCATCATGATATACGACTCATCATCATTAAATTCATAACTCTCGATCGTTCCATCAATCCCATTCTTTTCACCAAACAAATCACTCGCAATGACATCCTCAACAAATTGTCCATTGGTAATGTCATACTTCTTGATCGCATCATCTTTCAGTCTCGCATAATGCTTGCCATCTACCATAAAATTAAAACCCGGAACACGCTCATCTAGGAATTTATAGTCCTTCCATATATCGTCCACCGTTATCTCGCTTTGCGCAAATGTGCACACTGCAAATAGAAAACTTATAGGTAGGATTAATAGAATCTTTTTCATCTCTGGATATTTTTCACAAATATAAAATTAATGGTGCCAATTAAGAATTACAAAGTCACCCTAGCTTTAATAATCAACTTTAATGTCCTCTCTCGTATAACCACTTGGCATCAAGGTACAACATGCTATCCAGGCCAATATTTTGTTCAACAGCTTTTTCTTTCACCAAGTTCAAGTGTTTAGGATCATTTTTAATATTATTGATGATTTGGCTAATCTTCCTCAATGCCTCGGGACTTTCCACTTTATGATTCCGCTGTTCATAGATGGTGTTAAAATATCCCCAGCCGGCATGGTCAACGGCATTCACCGTCACCATCACAAACGTTATATCAAAGCCATCTAAGGATTCAACACATGCCGCTTTGTTTGAAAACCGCTTTTGCTTGATGCCAGGAGAAAATATTTGACCATTGCGATACCAAAACTCATGGCGCTTAAACAATCGATGCCTACTCAGTCGAGGATATATTCCCCAATAAAAACTATCACCAATCACAAGCACATTCGGCTCGTCCTCTTTCTCCCTCCGATCAAACACAAAGTTTCGGTAAGCCAACACCTCTTCATTCGGCAATGGCTTCATCATATTCAATGCTTGTGCAATGTCATTGTCTCGACGGATAGGCTCCGTAGTTTCTATCAAAGTATCGTAATGATAATCATACAAGTCCACCCCTTGCTCTGCTTCGATAAACTTCAACAATGAATCCAACACCAAGGTTTCTACGTATTCACTTATATGAATTCCGTGCTTGGGAAATATTGGATAAGGAACTTCGTCTTCTACTTTTAAAAAGTAGTCTTGAAAGTCAATCACATTCAATTTTTCCGCTTCCGCAAATGTCAAAAAATCCTCATGTATTTGTTGGCTTGAAATCTCTTTTTGTTGCGACAAAGGAATTTCATTGGGATGAAAAAATGCCTTGGACGGCATCAAGAGAAAAACCAACGTATTGCCTCGATCCGTCATCGCGGAGTCGACGTACTTAATGGCAGATTTCTTACTATTTAATTTGTTTCGCTTTTCTATAATGCCTTTCCCATACAATCCATCAATGTACGATTGCTCAAACAAATAATTATTCTCACCAAAGACAACATCATGCGCATTGGCACGATTCCACACATGGTAATCCCATTGATTGTGCATCTTCACCATCGGCTCGTAAAAAGCAAAATTGGAGGAAGCCGATTTTTCAAACTTCTTTTGATACGTTCCATTGAACCACCCATCAATCGAAAAATTCGGCTTGGCTTTGACCGCTTGTGCACCTTTCAATGTTGTCGCTTTCCCAAGGACCAAAAAACTAAGGATCAATAAAATCGC
>CALFDU010000151.1 GCA_937950315.1 uncultured Saprospiraceae bacterium
TGATTGTGGAGCAACTGCAACTTGTATCCAGTTATTAACATTGGATGCAGGGCCGCCAGCAATAGTTTGTCCTGCAGATGAAACGGTTTCTTGCTTTGAAGATATTATAGAGGGAACAGCCACTGCAACTGCACAATGTGAAGATGTTGGCACCACAATCTCAGCCAGTAGTCCAACCTTGGTTTCAGGAACCGATCTTTGCGATGGAGCTGTTTATGCAATAACTTATATAGCAACAGATGACTGTGGGTTAACCTCAGATTGTATGCAAACATTTACGCTTGATGTGGATGCACCTACAATTACTTGTCCAGCTGCTGCAACTGTATCTTGCTTTGAAGACATTATCGAAACATGCGATTTTACATTGTTGAAAATAGATTCTTATGGTGATGGATGGAATGGTGGTTCATTGAATGTGATTATAGATGGTGAGGCGGAGTTGGTCATGTTTGAAACATCAGCTGCTTCAGAAAGCGATCTAATTGAAGCACCTGTGGGCTCTTTAGTAGAGTTTGAATGGGTGAGTCTTGGAACATTTCCGGGTGAAGTAGGATTTGATGTGCTTGATTCAGGTGGAAATCCTATATTTTCAACTGGACCGGGTGGTCAATCTTTGGATGTCGTATTTAGCTTTTCTCAATACTGTCCTGGTAATCCAATGGGTATGACTACATCATGTGGTATAGGAAGTTCATTTACGGTAAGTGAACCCGATTTAGTGTCTGGAACTGATTTTTGCGACGGAGCAGTCTATGAATTGACCTATACAATTACTGATGATTGCGGTGGTACCGGTCAATGTATACAGACCGTTACACTTGATGTAGATCCTCCTTCTATTGTGTGTCCAGCTGATGCAACTGTTGCATGTTTTGAAGAAATTGCTGGTACTTGTCCATTTACTTTAGAAGCAATAGATTCATTTGGAGATGGATGGAATGACGCAAGTCTTGATGTGATTGTTGATGGCAGTGTTGTGAGTAGTGTCACCTTAGAAAGTGGAAGCCTAGAATTGTTCGATTTTGAAGCAGACTATGGAGCATCAGTCGAATTTGTTTGGACTGATTTAGGAGGGTTTCCAAGTGAATTAGGAATAAACGTTCTTAACTCTAAAGGAATTAATATATTTTCAGCTGCGGGAAATCCCGTTTTAGGAGATGCTTTCAATTTTATTCAAGATTGTGGAAATGGCCTGCCTGAAAATACTACAAGTTGTGACATCGGAAATCCTATGCCAATTACTATGACTGGTCCTACACTTGCATCAGGAACAGACCTATGCGATGAGGCAACATATGAAGTTACTTTTACTGTTACTGATAATTGCGGAACAACTGCATCTTGTATCCAGACCTTTACATTAGATGTTTTACCACCTACCATTGAATGTCCTGAAGACATGACTGTAGATTGTTTTGATGATATACTTGTAGGCACTCCTGTAGTTGATTCTTCTTGTGGTGATCTATCAACAACTGTAACTACTGTTGGACCAACATTGGTAAGTGGTACAAATTTATGTGATGAAGCTGAATACGAAATTGTATACACAGTCGCAGATGCTTGTGGAGTTGAATCTTCTTGTACTCAAACATTTACATTGGATGTGGGAGTGCCAACCATTGATTGCCCAGCGGATATGACAGTGGTGTGTTTTGATGAAGTCGTTGCTGGTACTCCGGTAACAACCACCAGTTGTGACCAAGGCGGCGTTCTCTCAGATAGTGGTCCAGTCTTAGTAAGTGGAGTTGATTTATGTGATGGTGCTATTTATGAAATTACTTATGATTACACTGATGATTGTGGAGTAACTGTATCATGTATTCAGACCTTTACTTTAGATATTGGTGCACCTGTTATCTTTTGTCCTGGAGACGAAACGGTTTCTTGTGCAAGTGACATTGCAGCCGGCACTCCAACTTTCCTTACCCAATGTGGTTTGGGTAGTTCCTTAAGTGCTTCAGCTCCTATATTGGCTTCTGGAGATGATGGTTGTAATGGAGCGATATATGAAATTACACATACAGTAATAGATGATTGCGGACAAACTGCTTCATGTGTTCAGACCTTCACCTTAGATGTTGGAGGCCCTACCATTACATGTCCTGCTGATGAAACAGTAAATTGTTTTGAAGATATTGCAGCGAGTGTACCAAGCGTTACGTCGGAATGTGGACAAGGTGTAGTATTATCTACTTCAGAACCAATTCTTGTTTCTGGAACAGATTTATGCGATGATGCAGTTTATGAAATTACATACACGGTAGAAGATGACTGCGGACTTAGTGCTTCGTGTATACAAACATTTACCTTAGATGTAGCAGCTCCTACCATCACATGTCCAGCAGACGAAACAGTAAATTGTGTTGATGATATTGTTGCAGCAAATATAACAGCTACTCTCTCGTGTAGTTTTGGGTCAGTATTAACTGAAGGATCTCAATTACCAACTTCAGAATGTTCAGACTGTGTTACTGCTAGTGCACCAGTATTGGTGTCAGGGAGTGATGGGTGTGATGGAGCAGTATATGAAATTACGTATACAGCAACAGATGTTTGTGGAGCAAGTTCTTCATGTACACAGACATTTACACTAGATGTCGGAGGTCCCGTAATTTCATGTCCAGGAGATGAGTTAGTAAATTGTGTTGATGATATAATAGAAGGAACACCTATAGTTACAACAGATTGTGGTCAAGGTTATGAAGTAACCACAACAGGACCAACGCTTATCTCAGGATCTGCCGGTTGCGATGATGCAGTGTATGAAATTACCTACACCGCAACAGATGATTGTGGACTTTCAGATGAATGTACTCAGACATTTACCCTGAGTGTAGGAGGACCAAGTATTACTTGTCCAGCTGATGAAACGGTATCTTGTATAGCGGATATTATGGAGGGAGACCCGACCGTCACAACAGAATGCGGATTAAGTTATACGGTAACTACCGTTGGACCAACATTATTTGAGCCACCAACCTTTACGGGTAGTACATCACAAAGATCTGCATTGGAAAACAATTGCGATGGTGATGTTTATCAAATCGAATATACCGTAACAGATGATTGTGGCGGATCAGATGTATGTGTTCAATTCTTTACAATAGAAGTTGATGGTCCTACGATTGAATGCCCAGTAGACGAAACAGTATCATGCCTAGAAGATGTACTTCCTGCAATCAATGGAATGAGTCCTTGGATGCCAACCGTTACCACAAGTTGTGACGATTTGGGTAGTACAGTAACAAGTACTGGTGAGCACGTAGCAGGAACTTTCGCATGTGATGGAAGTCAGTATGAAATCACCTACACTGCCACCGATGATTGTGGTCAGATGGCCACTTGTATTCAGACTATTACATTAGATGTTGGTGGACCGACTATCACTTGTCCGGCTGACGAAACAGTCACTTGTTTTGACGATATCATTGCTGGTACTGCAGAAATTACGACAGAATGTGATTTGGGTAGCACGATTACTACAGAAGGACCAACCTTAGCGTCTGGAACAGACTTATGCGATGGAGCTACATATACAATTACATATACGGTTACAGATGACTGTGGTGCTTCTGCTGCCTGCATGCAGACATTTACACTATTAGGGCCTCCTACTATTGTTTGTCCTGCTGATGAAACAGTTTCCTGTTTTGATGATATTTTAGTTGGGACTCCAACTACTACTACTGAATGTTCAAGGGGAA
Source organism: uncultured Saprospiraceae bacterium (assembly GCA_937950315.1). Lineage (GTDB taxonomy): Bacteria > Bacteroidota > Bacteroidia > Chitinophagales > Saprospiraceae > JAHDBF01. The sequence continues at coordinate 3,711 of CALFDU010000151.1, forward strand.
GCGTAGTTACCACAGAAGGACCTACTTTGGTTTCAGGTGATGATTTATGTGGAGGTGCGATCTATGAAATTACATATACAGTGACCGATGATTGTGGCACGATTGCAAGTTGTACTCAGAACTTTACATTAGATGTTCCTGGACCAACGATTGTTTGTCCTTCAGATGCAACTGTTACTTGTGTTGATGATATCGTAATAGTAAATCTATCAGCTAGTGTGGCATGTAATCTTGGTTCTCAAAATATTATTTCATATCTCGAAGATCAAGCATGTTCGACTGCTTTTATTGACATATCTACAACAGGAACTGCCTTGATTCCTCCTTTATCAGATGATAGTGAAGTAGGAATTACAACTGCAAATAACTATTCTTTCTACGGTATCCAAACAAACGAGTTTACGGTAGGAACAAATGGGGGGATTATACCAGGCACACTATTTGGAAACATTAGTTCCTCTAATTCTACATTCCCACAAAGCACTCCTTTGATCGCACCATTTTGGGATGATTTGGATACAGATTTTGGAAATATTTATTGGGAAGAAGTAGGTACATTATTAATAGTGCAGTGGTATGAGATACCGCATTTTGATGGAGCAGGAGATACCGATGGCGTAAACTTCCAGATTCAAATTGACGCAGGGACAGGTGTTATAACGTTTGTCTACGGTGATCTTGTTTTCGCTAGTGATTCTTCAACAGATAATGATTTTGGTGGTAGTGCTACTGTAGGGATCAATGCAGGAACTGATTTTGGAGGAGATTTTGTTTTATCTTCATCAAATGATGACGCTTTATTGATGGCAACAAGTTGTGTTTCATACACACCTGAAGTAATAGATGTAATACCAAGTTCAGAATGCTTTGATTGTGTTACAGCCAGTACGCCAGTATTGGTATCAGGAGATGATGGATGTAATGGAGCAGTTTATGAAGTTACTTATACTGCAACAGACGTTTGCGGATCAACAGCAGAATGCGTTCAGACTGTTACTTTGATGTCGTCAGCTCCAATGATTACTTGTCCTGCTGATGAAACAGTAAGTTGCTTTAGCGACATCGTAGTAGGTACACCTATCACAAGCACAGATTGTGGATCTGAAGGAGTAGTTACTACAGTAGGTCCTACACTTGCAACGGGTGATGGACAATGCAGTGGATCAAGCTATGAAATTACGTACACAATCACAGATGATTGTGGTATGTTTACCAAGTGTGTTCAGACCTTTACAATAGATGCACTAGAAATGCCGACAATAACATGTCCTGCTGATGCAACAGTATCATGTCTTGATGATGTAGTGGCTGGTGATCCTCTTATTACAACACCATGTGGTCTTTCAGGTACTGTAAGCAGCAGTGGTGTACTAGTCTCAGGAACAGACAATTGTGACGGAGCCGTATATGAAATCACATATTCAATTACTGATCAATGTGGTGGAGTAGCAGAATGTGTTCAGACCTTTACTTTGGAAGTAGATGGACCTACAATTGAATGCCCAGCTGATGAAACAGTTTCTTCGGTTGATGATATCGTCATTGGAAGTCCAGTAGTAACTACAGCATGTGGACTAGAATCAACATTGATTACCGATGGACCTAATTTGGTTATTGGAGACGATCCTTTGCAAGGAACCAACGAAGTATATGAAGTAGTTTATACAGTCACTGATGAATGTGGAAATTCAGCAGAATGCACTCAAACCTTCTACATTGATGGTTGTCCTCCTGTTCTTGAGGTAAATTTCGACCCAATTCTGGCTGGTACTTACCAAGCAGCAAATGTTGTAATAAGTTCTGGGACCATTTCTCAATCAACAACAACATTCAAAGCAGGCGATTTAATTGAGTTAAACGCTGGTTTTGAAGTATTGATTGGAGAAGAATTTGAAGCTATTATTGAAGGTTGTGATGAAGAGCCTGAGTAATAATTGATTTAATCCTATTGACATAGAATATAGAGGCAAGCCTGTGATTTCGGCTTGCCTCTTTTTTTGATTTAATACTTAGTCTTAGTAATACTTGATATCAATGTGTGTAATAGTGAGTTTACAACCTACCTCAAAATAAAGCCCTGCCCAATCAAATCTTTTGGATCCAACAAAAATTCCATCTCTCCAACAACATGCGCCGTCCCTTCAACTTGAGGAATAACTGAATCCAATCCTCCATAATTTTCCTCTCTCACAATCGACCCAATAAATACTGAATCAATGATGCTTTCTATCGCCATCGTTTTTCCAATCGGCAACTCTTTTCGTTTGTGATGTATGGCCATCCTTCCTGATACACCCGAACCAGTAGGGCAGCGATCCACTTCTCCTTCTGCAAAAATACAGACATTGCGACTGTCTATCTTGTCATGGATGGGTTTGCCAATAAAAATGGTTCCGTATAAGAATGAAAGATCAGATTCGAATGGGTGAAGGATATCTTGGGAGTTATCCATGACGGCTCGCTTGATATCCATACCAACAGAAATGAGTTGGCGATATGATTGATCCGTCAGGTCAAAATCAAAGTTGTTTTTATCCATATCAACATAAGCATAGAACGCGCCACCGTAAGCTAGGTCGTAAGTAACCTTCCCGTATTTTTTAATGTCAATTTCTCTATCCAGTCCAACGACAAAGGATGGTACACAATGAAATTTCACTCCCTGCACTTCACCATTTTGAATGTCAACGAATGAAGTGATCCGACCACAGGGAGCATCTATCTCAATCTTGTTTTCCCCTTCTAGTTTGTCAATCCAATTCATTTCTGCCGCTAGAGTAGAGATGGCAATAATGGCATGCCCACACATCGTACTGTAACCTTCATTGTGCATAAAAATGATTCCAAAATCTCCCGTTTCATCGTTGGGAGGGACAAGCAAGCACCCATACATATCCGCATGGCCTCTCGGCTCAAACATCAATGCCTTCCGTAGATGATCTAAGTTTTGTTTTACATAATTTCGATATTCCAAAACAGAATTACCTTCCAGAGGTGGATATCCATCCAGAATTACACGCAGCGGTTCGCCTCCTGTGTGCATGTCGATGGTTTTAATTTTCAACCAATCTTTTTTGACAGGAAATTGGGTGTGGCTTTTTATTTTTTCAAAAACACCCATCTCTAAAAAGGCAATTTCCCTAGATCAACATTTCCACCGCTGATGATAATACCCACCTTTTTATTTTTAAATTTTTCTGGCTCTCTTAATACTGCTGCAAATGGCACGGCACATGATGGTTCAATAATAATTTTCATTCTTTCCCAAATCATTCTCATGGCTGCGATAATCTCATCTTCTTCAACTCGAATAATTTCTTTCACATGTTCTTGTATGATAGGGAAATTAATATCTCCCAGAGTAGTACGCAATCCATCAGCCACCGTATCGATTCTAGTATTACTTTCAATTTTGCCACTCTGAAGTGATCGATAGGCATCGTCTACAAGCATAGGTTCACCACCGATAACTACACAACCATTGCCAAAATAGTTTGCAGCAAGTCCTGTTCCAGCGATCAAGCCTCCTCCTCCGACAGGTGTCATGAGTACATCCAAGTTATTGTGTTCTTCTATTAATTCTTGAGCGGCCGTCGAGTTGCCAAGGATAACATCCATGTCATTGCTTGGGTGTAAAAAAGTAGCACCGGTTTCATTTACTATCTTGTCGGCTGCGGCCTGCCTTGCTTCCAGCGTCGGTTCGGAGATGGTGATCTCTCCTCCATATCCTGCAACAGCTTCTTGTTTTACTTTTGGTGCGGACGAAGGCATTACAATAGATGCTTTGATACCCAATAACTTAGCAGACAAAGATACCGCTTGCGCAAAATTTCCAGAAGAGTGCGTGACCACTCCTCTGTTTTTTTGTTCTTCGGTAAGGTTCAAGATCGCATTGATCGCTCCACGCATTTTGAAAGCTCCCATTTTCTGGAAGTTTTCACATTTAAAAAAAACCTCAGCTCCTGATATCGAATTGATGGTTTTACTTGATATTACAGGGGTGCGATGAATATATTCTTGAATTCTTATCGATGTCGCTAAAAGCTCTTGTCTCATATTTGTGCTCACTTGATTAGATATAAATGTAAGTTATTTTTAATTTAGAAAATCTTATTGAAGACTATAATCATTTTGACATGAACAATTTTCTCACATTTTTATTGATGGTACTTCTTGTAGTTGGATGTAGAGACAATGAACCTGATCCTTTTATTCCTACTGAACCTACTTGCAATCTAGATGTGACAGTAATTCGTTGCCCTATTTTTCCATGTGATAATTCTACAGCCGAAAACCTGTTTGATGTAACAGTAGAATTATTTGCCACAGAACAAGATGCCATTGATGGTGTCAATGTTTTGGCCAGTAGAGTGACCGATGGGGAAGGAAGAGCCAGATTTATTTCAATCGATTGTGGATCGGCCTTTGTAAAAGTGAAATCAGAAAACAATGGAACTTATATTGGATTTCAGAATCTGAGTTTAGCCTCAACCTTAAACTTCCATGAAGTTAGATTTGTTGCCAACAACTATTATGACAATGATGATTCCGCTGGTTTACGCCAAAATCACATCAGCCTAGAGTTTCCTACCATAGGACAAACAAGCCTATACAGATATTTTGAAGATTACTCAGATATTTCATTTTCACCTGCAGAATATTCTGATGTGTTCTTGCGAGTTAGAATTACAGATCAATTGGATGAACACAGTTTTATTGTGGAAGAAAAATTGGATAGTTTATATGGTACACTCGGTGGTCCCACAAGTGGAGGTGGTCAAACATCTCTAAGAAACGTATGGACGATTACCGATACAGAAGTATTTGTTTCGCCCTTAAATGGTGATTATTTCACCTCCTATGTGTGGGGTCTCTCTGAATGGTTTGAAAACACAGAAAAAGGAGGGTTTTCTTTTTCCTTAGAACGACCTGATGGTAATCAAGTCAATATGGCAACTGATTTTGTTGCAGAATTAGGTGGTCTTTTTTCTACCATTTCAGTAGCAGATTATACATTGTTTGATCGACTTTATGAAAATTTATTCGGGGATAGAATAAGTTATACCTCCTTTGACGGTCCAGAGAAATTTAGAGTATACAACAGAGAGGATGGTGTGATTCGATACATCAATTTCTGGGACGGTGGTGCAGCCGTTTCCAAAGGATTCGATCTTGTCATTGAATAAGTTTTTTTAATTTTTTTAGCTGTATCTTTAAGTTTAATCATTCAATATGAAGATACTCATTGCAGGGGCCTCAGGAATGATCGGTGGCCTGATTCTACAATATAGCTTGTCCGATCCAAAAGTAAGTGAAGTCGTATCCATTGTCCGTAAACCTTTAGGTATTTCTGATCCCAAACTCAATGAAGTCATTTGGAAGGACTTCAGTAACTTAGATGGCCTTGAATCTGTATTTAGGAATGTAGATTATGCACATTTTTGTATTGGTGTTTATACAGGGGCAGTTTCCGATGATCTATTCAAAAAAATCACTGTAGATTATGCCGTCGTTTTCGGTGAAAAATTAAAACTCGAAAGCCCCAATGCAACCATGACTTTTTTAAGCGGCGCTGGTGCAGATCAAAAAGAAAAAAGCCGGACTGCTTTTGCAAGGTACAAAGGCATGGCAGAGAATGCCTTGATCAAAATGAATCTAGGAGCACTCTTTATTTTTCGCCCGGGCTATATTTATCCCGTGACAAAAAGAAACGAACCCAACTTCTTCTATAAATTATACAGAACCCTTTATCCATTGATTAAATTAACGGGCAGAAAATGGAGTATTAAATCTACAGAACTTGCCAATGCCATGTGTCATGTATCAAACAAGACACCACATAAAGAAGTATTGGAAAATCACGATATTCTAGAGTTTCTAATGTAGCTTAGAATGAAAAATCTATCTTATGAATTATAGGTGCCACAACTTCAGAATTTTCACCATACTTTTATTTTGTTTTTTGGTATATAACAATCATGCCCAGATTGAGCTTGGACTCATTACTTTAACCGATGAAGTAGAAGATGGGTACACCCTTTTCAAGGAACCTGGAAATGGAACAGGACCGACTGATTTTTTCTTGATAAACAACTGTGGACAAATTATTAATACTTGGGATGGTCCAAATGATTTATTTCGACATCCGAAAATATTACCCAATGGAAATTTGATGTTTATTATGGGAAATACAATTTATGAAAAAAATTGGGACAACGAATACGTGAATGAGATTGAATTACAAGTACCAGGGACTAACTTAGATTATGAAATTATAAAGCTGGAAAACGGTAATTATTTGTCTATTGGAAGAAAAAACTTCTCTGAACAAGAATTTCTTGACTTAGGTTTTAATTTAGGTATCAATTCGCCATTTGTAGTTGATGTGGTAATGGAATTGGATTCTAGTACAGCAGAAGTTCTATGGGAATGGGATATAAGTAATCACACCATTCAAGATCGTGATTCTACTTTAAGTAATTTTGGAGTTATTGCTGACCATCCTGAAAAACTAGATATAAATGCCATTTCTACTTTTGATTGGACCTTTGAGGAATCATTTATGATTAACGGTTTTGACTACAATCCAGAGCTAGAACAAATCATGTTGAGTGTCAGAAAAATGAGTGAAGTCATCATCATTGATCGATCAACGACCACTGAAGAAGCTGCTGGAAGTTCCGGCGGAAACTCAGGAATGGGTGGTGATATTTTGTTTCGTTGGGGAAATCCAGCAAACTATGGCGCTGGAACTGAGTCTGAGAGAAGATTGTATTTTCAACACAATCCAAAGTGGATTACCCAAGGTGTTCACAGAGGTAAAATTGCCATGTTCAACAATGGATTAGATAGAGATTTTATTGGACCACTTTTTTCAGAAGCGCCAGTAGTAGATACCAATGTTGATGCTATGGGCAATTATTCTTTGGACAGTGAAGGCCAATTTTCATCAGGCGAGGCTTTCACTTATTACCGACCTACAGATCCTTTAAATTATTTCTATTCTTCTTATCTATCTGGTGTCGAGATGATGCCCAATGGCAACGCCTTCTTTACAGTGGGTGAAACGGATGAGTTAATTGAAGTTACCCTTGAAGGAGAAATAGCCTGGCAGTTCAATTTGCCTTTTACCGGATTCCGTTGTGAAAAATATCCAGCAGACTATCCCGCTTTCGCAAATGTTGATTTGATACCTGGCGAATTCCTTCCGTACACAAGTGAAAACTTCAATTGCATCGTTTCCAATACGGAAGAAGTAGGTCTTTCAGAAATTGACATTGTGCATTTACAAAATCACACCATTGAAATAAGGAATAGTGAACTTGATGTTTTGTCCTATACGCTTCTCGATGGCCACGGCCGAATACTCAATGACAAAAGAAGCAGTGAATCATTGGTTACCATTGAGTTAGCCCATTTATATGCCGGTTTTTACATTCTTCATGTAATGAATCCAGCAACAGGCGAATACACAAATCACCGTTTTGTCCAGACACAGCAATAATGTATAGAGACTTTGTAGTAGTATTGCTTAAGGCTTAGAGCCATTAGCGTTAATAACTTTGTTTCTGTCAAGGATTGTGCACGTAATTATGCCATTGGTTTTATATATTTACTCTGTACAAAAAAACAAACATGAGTCAAGCAGTCAGAGCCTTAGAGCCGAGTTCGTTATGGAACCATTTCGCAGATCTTAACCAAGTACCTCGTGCTTCTAAAAAAGAGGAAGAAGTCATCCAGTTCATGGTTGATTTTGGGAAAGGCTTAGGTTTAGAAACCAAAGTAGATCAAGTTGGGAACGTCATCATAAAAAAGCCTGCCTCTCCCGGCATGGAAAATAGACAAATCGTAGTTCTTCAATCTCACCTAGACATGGTGCACCAGAAAAACGCAGATACCGTTTTTGATTTTGCTACTGAAGGAATAAAGATGTTGGTCGACGGCGATTGGGTGAAAGCAGATGGTACAACATTGGGAGCTGACAACGGCATCGGTGTGGCAACCATCATGGCCGTGCTTGCTTCCAAGGATATGAAACATCCACCTATAGAGGCTTTGTTTACCATCGATGAAGAAACAGGTATGACAGGAGCACTTGGTCTGACAGGTGGTCATCTTGATGCAACCATTATGTTAAATCTCGATACTGAAGACGACGATGAATTGACCATTGGTTGTGCAGGCGGTGTAGATGTTACAGCACAAGGAGATGCTCCTATGATCGACACGCCAGAAAACACTAAGACATATAAAATTGCTATCAAAGGATTAACCGGTGGACATTCAGGAATGGACATCCATAAAGGAAGAGGCAATGCCAATAAATTAATGAACAGACTCTTGATGTACGTAATGGAAAACACCAACGTATATGTGGGTAGTATCGATGGGGGAGGATTGCGAAATGCAATTCCAAGAGAGTCTTTTTCTACTGTTGCAGTAGAGGAAGGCAAGGCAGCATTCTTTGAAGAGCGCGTAGCAGCATTTACAAAAATATTACATGCGGAATATAGGATTACAGATCCAAATGCAGAAGTAGTCTTGGGACCAATCGATCGATTTGACCAAGTGATGGATGTTGATTTTGTATACAAGTTATTAAGAGTTATATATTCTACACATAATGGAATATATAGAATGACGCCAGACATCAAGGACCTCGTACAAACATCCAACAATGTAGCTAGGGTATTGGCTGGTAATGGTACTTATACCATCATGTGCCTGACACGTTCTTCTGTTGATACAGAAAAAGATGATCTGAAAAATTCTTTGAGTTCAGCATTCGAGTTGTTGGGAGCCAGAGTTTCTACAGGAGGATCATATCCAGGATGGGAACCAAAACCAGATGCACCGATTATTAAGATGATGTCGGACTTGTATGAAGAATTATTTGAAGGATCACCACATGTAAATGCATGCCATGCGGGATTGGAATGTGGAATCCTAGGAACCAATTATCCAAACATGGACATGATTTCATTTGGACCAAACATCAGAGGAGCCCACTCTCCTGACGAAAAAGTGCAGATTAGTTCTGTGCAGAAATATTGGAAGTACTTTTTGGAAGTATTATCTAGAATACCTGAAAAGCAATAGCGTTTGATGGTGTCTTCCTTCCGGGCAGATGCCAGATTCTGTCCATCTGTTGGGATGGACTGAGACCAAACACTGACACCTGCCTATATAGGGAAGGGTTAAACATCTTCGTCGGTTCTTGGCAAACGCTATTTTATAATCAACTTGGTTACTTTAATTCCATCTTGCTTGCTCTGTATTTTTGCAAAGTAAACTCCTCCTGGAATTCCGAATAATTCATGAACCGTTTTATCATTTGCGGAAGCGTAACTATACACTTTCTGTCCTTGAAGATTGATCAACTCAAATCGATAATCCTCCATGCCACTCATGATCTGAATGGTGCCCTTACTCGGATTTGGATAAATACTAAAATCTGATATGCCGGTAATCGACTCATTGCTCAAGATTGGACTGAAACTCGGTAATTCAACTACATAGCTGTCAATCGATTGTCCATCTTCATCACCACTCCAATCAGATCCAAAAAGTACGCGGGTACCCAATGGACTAATCACCGCATGTGGTTCGCCCCAATAATCAAATTCATTCTCATCACTTCTGTGGTGACCAATTCTACATACTTTGATGTCATCAGGATCTATCTTGGCAATGATCAATTCTTGGTCGAGCAAAGCAACACCATCTTCTTCAAATCCAATCATAGATGCTGCAACCCAACCGCCTTCTGTATTTTTATGTGCAAGAGCAGAGATATGCGTTCCTGATTTTGAATAATCATATCCTTGGTCTTGACTTATGATAGGGTGACACTGGCCTGTAGTCAAATCGTGTGCAATCAAATTTCCAAGGCAGCCACCTTGTGGTCCCTCGGCAAAAGATACTGCAAACAATCCATCGTTGCCATTGCTAAATTTTCCAATACACGAATGTTCAGGTTTGTTTTGATTCAAATTGTGTGTAAGAACACCATTCTCATCATAGACATCTACATCATGATAATAATGGATTCCGCTAGGTCCGACAGTGGGAGCTGTATAAGAAACATCTCCACTTGCTATGGTCGTTAACGCACCAGTTGAAATCCGATATATGTAATTGATGTCATTACCGCATCGCATACCGATCACATCATTGTCCCATGAAGGCATCTGAATGTCATTTCCCATTGCCACAAATTCTGAGCAGCCTGTAACTTCATTCATGTTGAACAAAATTTCTTTAGTTTGATTAGAGACATCGTATTTAATAAAATCTCGCGTGGGGCCAGCGGGATAATAAAAAATGTCAGGATCATCTGTATCCCAAAAAATCTGTTCTAGATCAGCTGGGTTGACATCATCCAAATGCCGAATAAAACTATAGTTCTGACCATCCAGTAATTGATGACCTCCATTGCTTAGATCATAAAGAATCATTCTTGACTCATCGGCATTCCACGCTTGTATGGTGCTGTACATAGGAACAATACCTTGACCATCTTCCGCGTCACTAATCCTCCTTATGGTGGTACCAAAGGATGGATCAATGTAAGTCTGTAAATAGTCTGGCTTATTAATTTCCTGCATCGGACGTAGCTCTAGGTCATTGACCAACAGCCCTTGTGTCAAATCTTGAGTAAGAGACAGATATGGAATAGTGCAAAAAAGAATTGCAATCAACATTGATTTCATGCCAGCATTATTTTTCATAAAGGTATGACTTGAGAAGATATATTTTTTCAGGGAATACACCCAATTCATCAAGCCGACGTATTTTTAATCTGACCTTTCTCTGAAAGTAAAATGGCAATGGGTCTTGTCTTCTTGAATTCAGAAAAAACAATGATCATGATCACCGTCACCGGAACACTGATGATCATACCGACCACTCCCCAAATGGCTCCCCAGACAGACAAAGAAATGATGGTGACAAGGGGACTGATGTTCATACTACTACCCATAATTCTAGGTTCTAGTAAATTTCCAACTAAAACCTGAATCAATCCAACAATAACCAACACCCACAAAAATGGATTGATGTCACCAAATTGAATCAAAGCGAAAATCGCCGGAAACAAAGTGCCGATCAACGAGCCAATCGTAGGAATAAAATTCAAAATAAAAATAAGGAAGGCCCAGAAAATGGGCGCGTCAATTCCTATCCACGCCAATGCCGTGTAACTCGCCAAACCGGTCACCAAACTAACAAAGGTCTTAAGCTTAAAATAACTACCAATCGAAGTTTCTATTTCTCGACTTACAGTAGTAAATTCATCATAATCATTTTCATCCTTGAACAATACTTTTAACTTGGTTGAGAAATTGGATTCCTCAAGTAGTATAAACAAAGCATAAATGATGATCATGAAGCTGTTGCCGATCATGCCTGATAATGTACTCAAGATCGAACCCAGAATACTACCGAAGTCAAAATCTCCCATCTGTTTTTTAATGAGAGCGGTGAGGTCTATGTTTAGTTTTTCGTTGATTTTTGGTATGACGACATCCAAGTTGGTGTTATAAGTTTGGATGGCATTGCTCAACTCACTGATGTTTTTGGATAAGACTTGAAATACTACAATAAATAAAATAACAATGAAGCCCGTAGAAAGAAAGGTTTTTAACCAAGAAGGAAAATGCTTTTCAACAAATGAAATTTTGTCCAAATTCCTTTTGAGAGAATGCATTGCAAACCACAAAAGTAAAGCGAGTAAAAATGGCACCAATAAATTCTGCCCGTAGATCAAGGCAGCAATGATGGTAATCAACACAATAGATGTATAAGCAGCCTTTTTCATACTTAATGATTTGTTTATGAGCTACAAGATAACATAGAGCTTCCAATTTTATGCCGTGCCCACTCAGGTCTTTTGGCAAACCATTTTTCTTGAGATGGTTGGTCGTCGTAAGGATTTCTCAGTAGTGTGTATAACTCATCTATCAAACCGTAATCACCACTTTCTGCGGCATCAATCGCAAGTTGAGCCATGTAGTTCCGCAACACATATTTTGGATTGGTGCGATTCATATTTTCCATCCTCGCTACATCGGAAATGGTCTCGTCGTGCAACCGCTCTATGTATTTATCAAACCATTTTATCCATTGGTTTTTAATATCATCCGTTAATTCATCTGGTTTGTAAAAAGATTTATGAACCCTTTCAAGCGCATTTGCGGAAGCGTCAACTTTAAGAACCGTCGATAATAATCTAAAAAATATGGTCATGTCTGTCTCGCTCAAGGCAAATAGTTGTACAATGCCATCAATCAACTCAACGTCACCTCGATTGTCAATCGCCAGTCCCAATTTTTTTCTCATCATGTCAACAAACAATTCAGAAAAATCTGCTTTGTATGCTTCAAGAATTTCTTCCAAAGGTTTCCCTTCGCCAATAATCGGATGAAGTGCATTGGCAAGTTGAAATAAATTCCAAAGTGCAACAGTAGGCTGATTGCCGTATCTATATCTGCGCTGGTTGCGATCAGTGGTATTGGGTGTCCACTTAGGATCATAACCTTCGAGCCATCCGTATGGACCATAATCGATGGTCAGCCCAAGTATGGACATGTTGTCTGTATTCATAACACCATGTACAAATCCAACACGCTGCCAATCAATCACCATTTTCAAAGTGCGATTGCTTACTTCCTTAAAAAATTGAACATAACCTTCTTTCGTTCCAGCAGTGATGCCGGGAAAAAAATGCTTAATGGTATAATCTGCAAGTACCCTTAGATTGTCATAATCCTCCCTGCTTGCAAAAATCTGAAAGTTCCCAAAACGAATAAAACTCTCTGCTGCTCGACACACAACAGCTCCGGGTTCATACGCCGAGTTTCCATCATACATCACATCCCTCATCACCTGATCTCCGGTCAACATCAAGGACAATGAACGCGTCGTCGGTACCCCAAGGTGAAACATTGATTCGCTACACAAGTGCTCCCTGATCGATGATCGCAGCACCGCAAAGCCATCTGCTCCTCGAGAATAAGGTGTCGGTCCTGCTCCTTTTAGTTGTAGAGCCCATCGCTGGTCATTATGAACCACTTCTGCCAAATTAATCGCTCTTCCATCTCCCAATTGTCCAGCCCAATGACCAAATTGATGTCCTCCATAACACATGGAATATGGTGCTGTGCCATCTAAAATAGCAGTGCCACTAAATATGTTTTTGAAAAAATCTGAGGAAGCATCCTCTTCTGAGAGCCCAAGATTGTTGAGCATGTCTGTGGATACGTGAAGTAAAGATGGCGCACTTGGTGCCGTTGGTTGCACATGCGAGAAACATGCATTCTTTACTTCACGCCTTACAGTAGAATCTGATAAGGGGTCAGCGGGTAGTACTTTATTAAACGTATCCTGAATATTTAATTTCATAGATCTATTCAGTTTGCATTTATACTCCCGGTTATTTGGTATTACAAATATACTAAGATTATTTATCTTATTTTGAAGCGTTTCGATGCATTCTTGCATAGTATAGGTATAGAGCATGAATTACTCGCAAGCTTAGAACAATCTATTACAATTTTACTTGAAGGTTTTCTTTAAAATACTCAGCACTATCTGCTGCACTGGTCATTGAGTCAGTGGCAAAATTTCCTCCTTGTTCTAAGTAGTAAAAGTCGAGCCCAGATTTTACCGGATCTGGCAGTAGCTTGACGTAATCAATAGAACCGTTCCCCAGTTCGGTATAATCTCTAGTCACTTTGTCCATATCTTTCAGGTGCCACATGACGTATCTACCAGGCTGTGCTTCGATCAATTGCTCTGGCGTAAAGTTGGACGAATGCATCACCCAATACATATCCATCTCCAATTTCACCAAAGAAGGATCCGTTTCCTTTAGTATAATATCAAAAGCATTTTCCCCTCCATGATCTTCAAATTCAAATCCATGATTGTGGTAAGCAAAGCCCAGCCCTGCTTTGGTTATTTGTTCGCCGATGGTGTTGAGCTGAGAAGCCATTATCTTGAAGTTTTCCAACGTTCTTTGCTCTGGTGCTATCCATGGCCAAGTGATGTAATGACTGTTGAGTTTTTTTGCTCCCACGATACATCGATCAACAAAACCTTTTAATGCATCATCCGATTTATTTAGGTAGGAGGCAAAACCATAGTGACCACTTGTAACAGTAATGTCCAGGTCGTCCAAAATTTTCTTAAATTCAGCAGATTCAAAACCATAAAACTTTCCTTGCTCATCATCAAATCCATAGACTTCAAAATCTCTGTAGCCCATTTTTTTAAGTGCTTGTAAGGTGGCAATTGGATCAATCGCCATTTCATCACGTATGGAGTACAATTGATAACCCAATTTGTATTTGAATTCCTTGTTGTTTTTAAATAATGGTAATGGAGCTGCGAGGGTGCCTCCGATTACTCCAGCTTGCTTGATAAAATGTCTTCTGTCCATTTGATGAAAATACACAAAACTTTTGAATTACATTTCAGGCATGCTTCAAATGACTCCTCCAACTTTAAAATATAAGACAGTCATATAGATCCAAAAAATCGAAAAGACAATATGTACGATTGTCTCAAATGTTTTTCCTTTCCATATCTCGGTTGAGTAGCCAAAGAATTGAAGAAAAGCTCTGATGCCCCAAAACACACCCAAGAAAATGGCAATCTTATTGCCTAATCTTGTGTTCAATAAATCCTCCGTGCAAAAAATATTGAGCATTCCTACTCCAAAAACCATCAAGGCAATGAAGAAAGTATGCACCTTCATCATCTCACGATTCATCATGCTTAAATCTTTGAGTTCTTCTTTCCAGTTAAAATACTTGGGGAAGATGCCATGGACGAATGATAGCAAGACAAGCATGACGCCAATGATTTTAAGTTGTAGTTCCATAAGTCAATCTAAATTTAGACATCAAGGGATTAATTCTTTCTTCTTCCTGTACATAAAAACCCGCTTCTTCAAAAGTACGCTGCCACGTTGCCTTTGAAAGAAAATGAACAAAGCCAATATTGTACGCCAAAAAATTTGGAATGTCCCTAAGGTGTTCGATCAATAGAATTTCTCCATCTTGCTTTAAAATGGTTTTTAGGTTTTTGAAAAAGACAATGCGTTCATTTTCATCTCTTATTTCGTGCATAGACAAAAAACCTATTGCCAAATCAACAGTGTTTTTTTCCAAAGGAATTTCGCTAGTCCTAATTTTCAAAGTGCCAGGTAAGTGCGGGTATGCTTTGTTTGCTCTTTTGATGGATATTTCTGTATGATGTTCTGGATCGAAAAAATCAAGTGCAGTAACATTGGCTTTAGGTTTTTTATCACGCATCAATAAAGTAGTTTCATCAAAGCCTGCATTGAAAGAAGCGATATTGATGTCCTCTCCATATTCCTGTAGCCACTCCATTTCATAAAGTGTTGTGTTATCATACACTTGGAAAGTCACAAATAGCGATATCAAAACAGGCATAATCATAATGAAAACCAAAGTCAATGACAATGCTTGATAAAAATCTGGAAACATCGGAAAGATCATAAGGATCAAGCCCATAATCCCAAAAACAATTGCGTAAAAATGCCAGTTAAATCGCACGACATTCCAAACGCCTTCAAATGGTTTTCTCTTCATTCCATTTTTCTTTTTTACCCTTCTTCCACCAGTAGGGTATTTCTGTGATTTCAAATGCGTTGGCCAAGACTACTTCTTCACTTCCCAGCCGATCAACAAAGTCAAAATGATAATTTTTCACCTCAATCGGCTTTGGCGTCCAATTGGATCGCACACCTTCAATGATGAGCACTTCATTTTTATCCTCGTTAAAAGTAAAGGTGAAAGGTAGAGGCCCCGCGTATCTTCTGGCGATTTTCCATTCTGGGAAAGGTGAACTTTTTGGTAGTGCTGCACCTTCTTTGTTATCATACTCCAGATAAAATTTTGATTTTTTAGATTCAATTCTCGTTAGTCCTTCTTTCGTAGTCTTACTAATATCTGTAGTCGTATAATTATAGTGGGTAAACATATTCCCAAAAAACTCCATTTTCTTTTTGTCAGTTTCAGACTTGATGATATAAAGACCTCGCAAGCGCTTGCCTCGTTGGTCCACATACCTCACAAATATTCTATAGCCAATCAAGAAAAAATCATTTCCAATAAACTTCGGGAACCCCTTTGGTCTTAGGTGTTTGGTTTGCACCATAGCGACAGCCACAAATCCATACTTATCGTCGTAGGTATCAATACTAAGACAAGGAGGAATCAATGTTTCTAAAAACGATACAGGAAAAGCAAAAGTGAGTACGACCGAACTTTCAAAAAAAGCATCAACAGAAAACGGATGGTTTTTCAAAAAGTCAAGCATCGGCAGTTTTTATTAAATACGATTGAACAATCTTCTTCCTAACAACAAACTCATTGTAAGCCACCAAACAACAAAATAACAATGCAAACAAAAAATTAAGATTCCCCCATAGTAGATATTCACCGGCAAGCAATTGCTCTATAACATTCATAGTCATCACAATCCCTATTTGTACAACCACATTCAATCGCGGAAGTATTTTACTCACAATCCATATTGCCATCAATATCTCAGAAAAACCAATCAACATCGTCAACAACCTCCCATTCTGAATCGACAAAACAATCTCTACTATTTCTTGATGACGCGGCACTTGATTAAGCACTTTGCAGAACAAGCCGTTGATAAGCCACACAACAGCTATAAAGTATAAAATGAACCGATACAAATAATCATTCTTCATACTAACAACCTAACAACCCGTCCCAATTTTAGTTTAAAAGAATCCCAAAATCCTAAAAATCCTAGTTCCCCAATCCTAAAATACTTCCATCCTAAAAATCCTAGTTGGTTCCTATAAATCCTAGTTGGCTCCCAGTTCAATAAACAGTCTTATTCCCCTCAATCACCTCCTTCAACTTACCCATGTTCAGATCTTCCTGCTGTTGCATACTTCCTTCCATAAATGAAATCATCGATCTCATAAACATACCAATCCCTTCCGTTGTACTTGTTGATTGAATAATTGTCTTGCCATTTTCAGTTGAGAGATCCATTCTATAATCCATGGTCATCACATCTTCCATGACAAAGTCCATAGCCACATGTTCTTCTGGTTTGATAGACTTCATGGTTTCGACGATGATTGATTCTTGTCCATCTTGATTATAAGTATATCTTGTGACCTGTCCTACTTTTCCTTTCTCACCACTAATGTGTTCCATTTTGGTCATTCCTTCCAACCACTGACTGACTTTACTCTCGTCGTTCATGACATTCCATGCTTCAGTGATAGGTTTGTCAACAACGATTTTACTTCCATAAGTGATGGATGGTGTAATAAATCCTTTTGCAACAAATAGTATTAATAGTGCTGCACAGAAAATCGCGAAAAATTT
>CALFDU010000152.1 GCA_937950315.1 uncultured Saprospiraceae bacterium
AAACTTTTTACTTTCTCTAATACTGAGATCGTGTAAGCTGATGATGATATGATCATAACTAGCCAGTTTGTTTTTGATGGTTGTCTGTTGAGACTCGCTGATTGTTTTTCCTGCTGTAATTTTTTCAATACCAGCATATGAAGCCAATCTTTTTTGAAAGGGTGTTACGGCATCTGTTCCTAAACTGAGTACCGCTATTTTCTTTTCATTTAATTGAACGAACGGAATTTCAAGCGCTTCGTTTTTTACCAAAGTGATGGCTTCTTCATAAAGTCTTCTTTTTAGGATAAGCGCATCGCTATCGTTAACATCCTGATGTATATTGTTGAGGTCCTTGATTACAGGTGTCTTGTCAAGTCCTACGAGATATTTATGATGAAGAATTTTTTTAACCTTTTCAACGACCACGATTGAATCCATGATTCCACTTTTAACAGCATCTTGAACCCCTTTGAAAGCCTTGTCCATGTCCGCAGGAAGTAAAACTACATCATTCACTGCCAGTAGGGCTTCTACCGCTGCTTGTCCTGGCGAGAAGTGCTTAGCCACACCTTTCATTTCCATAGCATCCGTAAACACCAATCCTTCAAATTTTAGCTCGTTTTTCAGAATATCCGTAAGGATATTTTTGGATAAAGATGCTGGTCGATTGTCTCGGTTATCAAGTGACGGTATCTGCAAGTGTGCTGTCATTACACTTTTTATTCCGGACTGAATGATAGATTTAAATGGCATCAATTCCAGGCTATCAATTCTTGCTCTGGAGTGATTGATGACTGGTAAGTCGTAATGAGAATCTACATCTGTATCACCGTGACCAGGAAAGTGTTTGGCACAAGCGATCAAACCACCGTCTTGCATTCCTTTCATGTAGGCAAAACTCTTGGCACTTACGTTAAAGATATCTTCGCCAAACGATCTGTTGTGAATAACTGGATTGGCTGCATTGTTGTTTACATCGACGACTGGAGCAAAATTTATGTGGATACCGATGCGATTCATATGCTTGGCTATCTCTTTGCCCATGTCATAAATGATGTCATTGTTTTTTATGGCACCGAGTGTCAGTTGTCTTGGAAAACTGATTGAGTTTTCTTTAAACCTCATCCCAAGTCCCCATTCTCCATCAATAGAAATGAGTAGAGGAATGGATGATAAACTCTGATATTTATTGGTTAATTCAGCCTGCTTGGTTGGAGTGCCTTGGAAGAAACACAATCCACCTACTTTGTATTTGTTGATTTGGTCTTTTACGCTTTTGATATGGTCTTCACCAAGGTCAGAATGAGCTCTGATCATAAACAGTTGACCGATCATTTCATCCATTGACATGTCCGCCACTTTTTGCTCAGCCCATTCAGTTGCCAATTGCTCCATAGGAGGATAGACTGGCTCTGAAAAAGAGGTCAGCAAAAAGATGCTTAATATTAATGTAATTCTTGCCATTGTTATTTTTTATTTAGGGCGTTTGGGTCAAGCTTGACAGCTTGCTGAAAGTTCAATTGTGCGTTTGTTTCATCTTTGGAAACACTGTAAGCTGTGCCTAACTCTACATAAGCTTGTGCTTTCTGCCTTTTCTGGCCATCCGTCAGATTGTTACTAGGTAATAACGCCAGAGCTTCTTTGAAAAATCGTATTGCATTGGGCTGATCGCCGGACATTCCATGTACCACACCGAGCAATCTTACCGTTGCATAATCTTTATTATTTAAGCCATAAGCACGCATTAAATATTTTCGTGCATTGACCATATCATTCTTTTGTTCACCACTATAACGACCAGCTTCGCGAAGTGTTATTCCTAAATTCTCTATTGCTGTCTCAAATCCAGGCGAAACCCGTAAACACAGGTCATAATTGGCGATGGATTGCTCGTAGTTTTTTAGAAAATTATGGGCATTACCCAAAAGCAGGTAAGCGTTTTTATATGTTGGGTGAATTTTTACTGCTTCATTTAGATGTCCGATAGCTTCGTTGAGCATCTGGGTTTTCTTTGGCCCATCAGGGAGTTTGCCGGCCTCTGTGGTCAATGCTCCACCAGCTGCATTCAATAACTTGGCACTTCTTTTAGAAGTTTTTATGTCAGTGGTAAACAAAGTGAAATTGTCATACCAGACATTATTTCTTGTTATTGTTTTTATGCTCAAGGCAAATATTAAAACAAGCAATAAACCATATGCGAGCTTTTCATTTTTAAGTTTGGCAATTAAAGCTGCAATGAAAAGAGCAAAACCGATAGAAGGCATAAACATAAATCGCTCACTCATGTTGGTCCCAATTGGGAACACAATATTTGAAACGATAGAAAGCGTTATCAGAAAGTATAGAATTGAAAAACTCGCAATCTTATTTTTCTTTAAAAACATGAAACCTGCTGCAGTCATGATTAAGTACATAACAAGACTTAAGATTACAGTGACATTGCCCCAGTTCATCACTTCAACATGTCGAGGGTAGTAATCGTGGGTCAATGGATGTGGAAAGAACATTAGATTTATGTACTTCCCTAAGGTAAACATAATGGTGGCAGATTTTTCACCGAAGTCAAAAGGTACATAGGTGTTATTTACAATCTTTAAATACGGATTGTTCATCAATTCCATAGGTTCTGCCCCAAAACTATTTCCAAGTACCGCAGTCCTGACAACTAAAAACAAAATAGTAGCACCAAGTAATGGCAGTGTTTTTTTAATAGCAGTCATCATTGTCGTCGATCTAAAAAGATACAATGCCAATGGAATGACCGCCAAATAGGTAATGGTATTTTCCTTACTCATCAATCCCAAGAAGAATATTATCGATGAGCCTAGGAGATATTTATTTGACTTTAAGTCTATACTTTTTAATACCAAATAAAGGGCATATACAGATGCAAGCAAAGCTACGATCTCATCCCTACCTTTTATATTGGCAATGGCTTCTGTGTGAATAGGGTGGACAGCAAATAACAACGCTGCTATGAATGAAACCTTTAAAGCAGACTCTTGATATTCCGAATGAGATAGCAAACGGAACAAGGTGCTAAAAATTAAAACCGTTAATA
Organism: uncultured Saprospiraceae bacterium; assembly: GCA_937950315.1. Classification (GTDB taxonomy): domain Bacteria; phylum Bacteroidota; class Bacteroidia; order Chitinophagales; family Saprospiraceae; genus JAHDBF01. The sequence continues at coordinate 3,044 of CALFDU010000152.1, forward strand.
ATCCATAGAGCAGGACACTGATCAAATGCCCCAGGAAAGGTTGCATTTTTTTAATGTCTGCACTTTCTCCTTTGATGGTTTTATAAATCTGCCATTCAATCGCAAACATAATAGGGGTCAATGGCCTGTATCGACCACCTGAAACCAAATTGGCCTTTCCTTCTACTTTGAAAAATCCAAAAAAAGTATCCTTGGTCAACAAGCCAGGAATTCCTTTTACTCCTTGCTCCACATACATATTGTCATAAATGACGATAGCATCATCTTGTGTGTATTGATGACCCAATGTATTGGCATACAATAGCACAGATAAAACAAATAAAATTGCTTTAATTTTAGACGGATTGAGTGTTAATCCCAGAAGGGATAATTGTGGTAGTATCTTTTTTGTGACAGACAAAGTGCTGAATTTCAACAAATATACAAATTATAAAAAAGTTTAATATATAAAATGTAAGCAATTAAGCCCATTTTCAGTCTTTTTGGTCCTTAAAAATGGCCTGTTCAGCGAAAATCCAGCGATTTCATTTAATCACCCTTTTAAGGCGCTTTCCTATGTGATAGAATAATTATATTGCTAGTCTAAACCAAAGGAGAATGAAAAAACTGAGTTTACATCTTTTACTATTCCTTTTCACACCTTTTATCTGCTTTTCGCAAGTCGATTACGATAAAATTATAAAGGCGACAGATAAGGTATTTGTTAAAGATGTTATCATCCATACCAAGCCAGGTTCGGTTATAGAATATGGCTCTATTCTAATAGAAGGAGGTATCATCACCCAAGTGGGGAAAAACTTGCGTGAACCGAGTGACGCCTATATTTTGAAAGCTGATTCACTTCATGTGTATCCTGCTTTTATCGATGCACTTTCTCACACTACGATTAAAAAGAAGGAGAACGAGGAAAGACCTAAAGTAAAGTTTAAGGGATCTCCACCGGACGATGTAGCCGGAATCACTCCTGGCAAATCTGCTTTTGATGCAATCGATGCGGAGTCTGCTGATATCGCAACCATGAGAGGTCTTGGTTTTGGTATATCCAATGTCGCTCCTCGAGGAAGAATGTTACCGGGACAAACGGCAGTAATTTCTCTAAGTGGTAAAACCAAGAATGAAATTTTACTGAAAGAAAATGTAGCACTTTATAGTCAATTGAGGACATCACCAGGTGTTTTCCCAGCTACGATGATCGGTGTGCTTTCCAAATTTAAGGAACTGTACAAGCAAGCAGAAGGCGCAAAAATTCATTTTGATAAATATGCATCAAGTCCTGTAGGAATGCAAAGACCTTCTTATAGTGAAGCGATTTCTTCCATGATTCCGCTTACGCAAAAGCAACAGACAGTATACTTCAAAGCAGAAAGTGCAAAGGATGTACATAGAGTGCTTGCCTTGAAAAAAGAACTTGATTTTAACTTGGTGTTGACGGATGTCAAGCAAGTATATCCAGTCATTGATCACATCAAAGCAGCAAATATTCCAGTAATGGTAAGTCTCGATTTACCTAAAAAGCCAGAAGAAGATAAAAAGGAAGAAGAGGGTGAAGGCGAAGGTGAAGAGAAAGAAGAAATGGAAAAAGAAGAAGAGTTGACGGATGAAGAAATGGAAATGCTTAAAAAGAGAAAAGCAGATGCATATAAAGATTACGTTACGCAGCTTGCAAAATTAGAAGCAGCGGGAGTGCAATTTGGCTTTTCATGGATAGAGGCAAAACCTAAGAAGCTTCAAGAAAATATGATAACCTTGATCGAAGAAGGACTTTCTGAAGAAGCAGCAATCAGAGGATTAACAACCGTGCCAGCAGAATTACTTGGTATATCCAATATCGCAGGTACAGCAGAAAGAGGCAAGTTGGCCAATTTAATTTTGAGTACCAAGCCAATATTTGAAAAAGATTCTAAGATTAAATTTATGTTGGTGGACGGTGAAGTGTTTGAATACGAGATTAAAAAGAAGAAAAACAAATCTACGTCGGGAGAAGAAGTTGATATCGTAGGAACTTACATCTATGAAATTTCTCAATTTGATGCTTCCGGTACTTTTACAATAGCCAAGGAAGATGAAGAGACGTACACATTGCTCATGACCAGTGACGATGACGATGATACTCTTGAAGGCACCAATGTTATCAGAAATGGTAATGCTTTGGAGTTTGATCTCAAGATCACAGACGATGGATTCTCAATGGATGTTTCTGTCAATCTTGATTTCAGTGAAGATGACTTTGAAGGAAACGTGAGTACTGATTTTGGAGCAGCCCCTATTGAGGGAACAAAAACTAACCCTAAGCAATAATTGAAATTCGAATAGCAATGAAAAATATATTTTTACTTTTTATCCTTGTCGCATGCTCGTTGACACTTGCAGCACAAGAGATGGGAGATATTCTAATAAAGAATGGTACGGTGTTGACCATCACAGATGGTATCAAAGAGAACACTGATATACTTATTAAAAATGGTAAGATTACGCAGATAGGCGAGAATCTTTCAGCAGGCAATACAAAAGTTATTGATGCAGAAGGCAAATATGTAATGCCAGGTATCATAGATGCTCATTCACATATTGCACTAGATGTAGTCAATGAAGCAACCAGTCCAGTTACTGCTGAAGTGTGGGTCGGAGATGGTCTTAATCCTTATGATGTTGGTGTCTATCGAGCATTGGCAGGAGGTGTAACCATTTCACATGCGATGCACGGATCGGCCAACGCCGTCGGCGGCCAATGTGAAACCATCAAGCACAGATATGGTGTAATCGATCCTGAAGGAATGCGAATGAAAGACGCGCCAAGAACAATCAAATTTGCCTTGGGTGAAAATCCAATGAGGGTGCATGGTGAAAGAAATAATATTGCTCCAGCTACAAGAATGGGAATAGAGCAAATTTTTCGAAATGCTTTTGAGGAAGGTAAGGCTTATATGAATGCACAGAAAACCTATGCTTCTGGTCAATCAGACTTTCCGCCACTCTACAATCTACGTTCTGAAGTAATGGCAGATATCTTGAAAGGGGATATCATTATACATTGCCACTCCTATAGGGCAGACGAAATTTATATGTTGTTGAAAGTATTAGAAGATTATGGAGTAAAGAAAATTTGTTTTCAACATGTGAATGAAGGATTTAAAGTTGCACCAGAATTGGCAGCCTATGGCGCACATGCATCAGTATTTTCAGATTGGTGGGCGTATAAGTTTGAGGTATACTATTCAACAGCATACAATGCGGCCATTCTTGCAGAAAATGGTGTGGTTACTTCTATCAATTCTGATTCAGGAGAATTGATTAGGCATTTGTATCACGAAGCTGCAAAGACTCAGAGATATGGTGGCTTGTCTGACAACGATGCGCTTAAGTTGATTACAATCAATCCAGCAATCCAGCTGGGAATCAATGATCGAGTGGGTTCGATTGAAGTGGGTAAGGAAGGAGATATTGCAATTTTTGAAAATCATCCCTTGTCTATTTATGCTATTCCTCAGCAGACGATTGTTGATGGAGTTGTAAGATTTGATATTAATGAGGATCAGCCTGATATGAGATTGGATGTAGATCCTGACGAAACGATTCCTGCATTTTATGAAGCAGAAACACATAGTCATCATGGAGAAGGAGACAGATGTATGCAGGATGTTTATGAATTCTTAAACCACAATCACAAGCACTAAGAAAATGAAAAAGATAACTTTAATAATTGCATTGGCTTTATTGTTTTGTGTAAGCAGCTACAGTCAGCAAGTAAAAAAATCTACTTACAACGACGTACTTCTTAAAAACGCGACCATTGTTACTGTGACCAACGGTACCATCACAGGTGATTTGTTGATCAAAGATGGAGTCATTGCTAAGATAGGGAAAAGCCTTTCTGCTGCAGGAGCTACTTTCATAGATTGTACCGATAAGTTTGTTTACCCTGGATTTATTGACGGCGGAACACAGTTGGGACTTATAGAAATTTCTTCAGTCTCACTTACCCAGGATGCAGATGAACTGGGTGATTATACACCTCACATGCAGGCATTGACAGCAGTAAATCCTAACTCAGTTTCCATACCAGTGACAAGGGTAAATGGAGTAACTACTGTTTTTTCTAAACCAACCGGTGATTTGTTTCCAGGTACTGGTGCATTGATCAACTTACATGGATATACACCAGATCAGATGTACGCTGGTGCAAAAGGTGTATTGATGAATTTCCCATCAACAGGTAAGAGAGGACGATGGGATAGAAGATCAGAAGAAGAAATCAAAAAGGATGGTGAAAAAGCGATGAAGAAATTGAAAGATTTTTGGAGTCAAGCGAAAATCTATGCGGGTATCAATCAGACGGGAGGAAAGTACAATCCTCAGTTGGCAGCCATGGTTCCTGTCATAAAAGGCGAATCACCATTGATGATTGAAGTCAACAAAAAGGCAGATATATTAAGTGCACTTAAGTGGGTGAATGAAAATGACATTAAAGTAGTTTTCACTGGAGTTTCTGATGGATGGAGAGTAGCAGATTCATTGGCAAAATATGAGATTCCTGTTATTACAGGGCCAGTACTCCAAGTTCCATCTAGAGGATCAGACAAATATGATACAGCCTACACCAATGCAGGTAAAATGCACAAAGCCGGTGTGCAAGTTGCGATCCGAACCAATGAAACTGAAAATGTGAGAAACCTTCCATTCAACGCAGGATTTGCTGCAGCCTATGGAATGGGAGTAGAAGAAGCACTGAAGGCAATTACAATTGTGCCCGCTCAGATATTTGGTGTAGACGATCAATTGGGTTCTTTGGAAGAAGGTAAAGTTGCCAACTTATTTGTTTCGGATGGAGATCCTTTTGAGCCAAAGACAACGATTGATTATCTATTTATTGAAGGGTGGAATGTCCCTATGGAAAGCCGTCACACTTTATTGTATGATGAATTTTTGGAACGAGATCCTGGTATAAAAGAATAAGATGAGTAATTGGAGTGAAATAGATAACAATCTTTGCGCAAGCTATCAATTTAAAAACTTTCGAGAAGCATTTGGCTTTATGACTGAGGTTGCCATTGAAGCAGAAAAAATGAATCATCATCCCAATTGGTCCAATGTGTGGAACACGGTTGACTTTAAATTAAACACGCATGATGCTGGTGATGTAGTCACTGAAAAAGACCATGCATTGGCTAAGAAAATTGATGAGGTTTTTTCTAAGTTTTAATTAGGAAAAAAATGTTTTAAGCTTGCTATAGATTTGAGGTGTATTGCTTTGCATTTCATCTGGATGTGTAAAGTATAATCCACACAATACTACCAAAGGATCCACAGCTTTGAGCCCAAGGATTCTTAAAATGTATTCTTCGGTGTACTTACCAATTTTTTCTATGTTTTGAAAGGAAGCATATGGCTCAATGGCAGTGGTATCATCATTGAAGACTTTTAAAAAAGCATCAACATAACCGTACCAGATATTATTATAAAATCTTTTTGGTTCGTGAGTTGCTGCTTGCCATTCGTGTAAAGAAAAAATGAAGACACCATCTTCTACGTGCGTCTCAACAGTATGCAAAAATTGTTTGCTTGGAGTAGGGAAAGGGTGCTTGTACAAAAAGATTCTATCCATATCTCCAATAAGGTAATCTTCCTTGTGCATGGTTAATTGTGTAGGAATGCTTGCAAGCATTGCTTTCATGTCATATGGAATGTCTTTTTGTTCATTCGCTCCGATCGCTTTGTAATCTCTTGCTTCCATATACAAATTCAATCGATGTTCGAATTTGATTTTTTCTTCACCTTCAAGAGATTTATAATATGGGTTTTTACTCGCTAAAAACTGCGCAAGTTCTTTATCAAATTTGATTGGAAATTTGGTGTGCCACCAAAAATCTAATTGTGGTTTGAAAAGGTAAAGTAAAACCAAAACTGTAATCGGAATAACCATCCAGATAGAATAGGGATAGTTGTCTATGGTCAATGAATTATAGCCCAGATAAAGCAAAGCAAGCCCAAATGGTGATGCAATAATGTGTGAAATTGAGTGGATAGACATGTTTTACTTTTTGTTTGCGATGATAAATTAACTAAAAACTTAGCGAGATATTGCTATTTCTACTTGAATAATGGATTTCCTAGTTGCTTTATTAATTGTAATTTTGATTTATGGACTTAAGTAAATTGTATTTTGATTGGATTGATGCGCCCCGTAATATTTATCAGAATGCTACGCTTTTCAATCAAAATAGAATCCCACCTAGTGAATATGAAAACAAATATTTGAATAGTTCTGACTTTATTGTTTCTGAAAATGTGGCTGATTTTATTGCAAAGAAAGATGAAGAAAACACGCTTTGGTCAGACAAGAATGAAAAGTTCTTACAATTTCACAAAGCATTACATCCACATACTTTTTTTAATAGCATACCGATCGATCATTATATTGGGTTGAAGACACAGCTGTCTTCGATTAAGGATAAAGTAGTACTGGATATAGGAGGAGGTACTGGCCATTTTCTTTCTAGCTTCTTTAGGTTCCCTCATCAACTTCAATATTTCCTTTTAGACCCTAATGTAAGATTGTTGCATGACCAGTTTGTAAGAATGTATCCAGAATTACTGGAAATACCTATTGGGCATGTGCGTTGTTATGCAGAAGCTATTCCTTTTAAAGATGAAATTGCAGACTTAATTATATCCTCTTCTGCGATCGATCATTATAAAGATTATAAAGTTTTTATTACTGAGTCATACCGATGTCTTAAAAAGAATGGGCTTATTCTCATTTCTAGTCATCTTGAAGGTGCTAAATCAAAAAGTAAAAAAGGAAGTAAGGGTTTACTTGAAAACATGGCGCGTTTAACTCATCGGATTAAGAATAGGGTTTCATTGGATGATCACACCAAAGAGTTTCGCTCCACAGATGAAATAAAAGAATCCTTACTCAGTCAAGGCTTTAAAATTGAACAAGAAGAATTGTTTAAGCAGTATTTTTACATACTTGCTAAGAAGTAACAAAATATAAATTTTTAGATTACTTTAGAAGTTGTGTGATAGAAACACTGACTCCATTGTATGAGTTGATGTTTTTTCCTACCAAATCAAATTGCCCTTGCAGTGCAACATTAAAAGATTTCTTTTCAAAGTTGAAACCAGGGACAAAGGATAAAACATTGGAATCATCAAATTCATCGTTAGAAAATCGACTGTAACCAAAACCAGCTATCAGTAGTAATTCTTCATGGATATAATATCCAAACTCAGAATTAAGAAATAGGTCACTGCCTAAATAGTTCTGTGAGTCTTGAAGTTGAATGCTGTTGCTAACAGAAAAAATATCTGTAAAGTTATAGTGATTTGTTATTCCAAAGACATACTGCCGTTGTATCGAACTTAAGTCTCTTGGCCCATTGGTAATGTCCGAATTGATACCAGCCAATAAACCAAAACCTATTTTTTCATTGCCCAATAAGTAGTATTTGGCAGAAAGTCCTAGTTGATTGAATTGCGTGGCAACATTGGCTGCTATTTCTAAATTTTTGGTGATACCATAAGATACTCTGAAGGTAAGCGCTGAGCTAATTTCAACGCCTGTGTAATCACGAAAGTCTCCCTCCTGATTATAATATCCTAAAGCACGCGCATAAGAAAATGTGGGCTCTAATTCCATGAGCCCCAATTCCAAAGTCTCAGCATTATAGGCTGCTAGTTTATCTGTACTTACTCCAGCTACTTGACCTATAGATTTGGTACTGATAAAAATCAAAAATAAAATTGCAAAGGGAATATATCTATTCATAGAAACTATTGCGCTGATCATCAGTAAGCAAAAGTATACTTTGCAATTTTAAATCCTAAAGAAAGACGAATATTTGTCTTTCTTTTAAAAATTAACTGTCATTCCAGATGTCCTTGTTGATGCTTGTTGGAAATTATTACTTCCAATAGTGTGGATGTTTTTTCCAACTGAAAGTATTCCAACTTCAAAAGAACGTCTGATAAGTCCAGCTACATTTCTAACCTGCATTTTGATTAGTAAATTGCGTCGATGAGACTCTATGGTAGAGCAACTTAAATTTAGATTTTGCGCAATTTCTTTGGTCGAGAATTCTTGTGATAATAAATTAAGAATCTCAAGTTCTCGAGCGGTTAACTTGGTAGTTTTCTGGAATTTCATAAGTTTAATTTGGGGTATAAACGTTACTAAATGATCCTGATTTATACTAAGATGAGAAAAAATAGCAAAAGGTAACCCCTATTGCTGTTTTTTTTAACTCTTCAAAAAATAAACTTAAAGTTTAAATTTTAACGATTCGCTCTATTATTTGCTGATTTTCTTGGGTATCCATAATGATTAAAAGATAAATTCCATTTGGAAGTGATGTAATATCAATGGATGTTATTTGCCCATCGGATACGCCGCGGGCAACATTTTTTCGATTTGTTGAAAATATTTGATAAAAAATCGGCTGCGCAGTTTCAACATATATAAAGTCCGAACTTGGATTAGGATATACCTCAAGTTTGATTCCATTCAAATTATAAACTGCTTCAAGAATTGAGTCAAAACCATCACAATCTTCATCTATTCCATTATTCGGTATTTCTTCTGCATCTGGATAGATCGTGGCATCATTATCATCACAATCTTCATCCGAATTAAAGCCATCTCCATCCAAGTCTATGATTAAAATGCTGCCATCACAATCTTCATCTATTTGGTTGTTAGGTATTTCTTCCGCATCAGGATTGATGCTTCCATTGCTGTCGTCACAATCTTCATCTGAATTAAAGCCGTCCCCATCGATGTCAATTATTAAAATGCTACCATCGCAATCTTCATCTATTTGATTGTTTGGGATTTCCATGACATCTGGATTGATGCTCGGGTTGAAATCATCACAATCTTCATCCGAATTAAAACCATCATTGTCTTCGTCAATCACTAGGATAATTCCATCACAGTTTTCATCAATATTGTTGTTTGGAATTTCAACAGCAGTTGGGTTGATATCAGGATTGTTGTCATCACAATCACTATCCGAATTCCATCCGTCTTCGTCTTCGTCAACAATTAAGAAAAGACCATCACAGTTTTCATCAATCGTATTATTAGGAATTTCATCGGCTGCAGGATTGATGTTTGGATTGTTGTCATCGCAGTCTTCATCCGAATTAAATCCATCATTGTCTTCGTCAATCACCAATAAATCTCCATCACAGTTTTCATCAATATTGTTGTTTGGGATTTCTATCTGTCCTGGATTGATTCCTGGATTGGTATCATTGCAATCTTCATCCGAATTAAATCCATCGCCATCCATATCAATGACAAGGATTAATCCATCACAATTTTCATCAATGTTGTTGTTTGGAATTTCCATGGCATTTGGATTGATGTTTGGGTTGTTGTCGTTGCAATCTACATCGTCTGTATAGCCATCATTGTCATTGTCAAGTGCAGTTACAGTATCTATTCCATCGCAGTTTTCATCTATTCCATTGTTTGGAATTTCAGGAGCACCAGGATGTATGTTTGGATCTGCATCATTGCAATCACCAGGATTTGGCGTAAAGCCTAGTGGCGCTTCACAATCAGTGACAAAATCTACATTGTTTCCAAAACCATCCCCATCAATATCAATATAGTAAATGGTTAAGCTTGCACTGGTGCCGACTGCATTAAATTGGAATGGATATATGCAAGTTCCTCCAGTTGGAATATCATATTCAATATTAAGAATGTAATTGCCATCCATATTTACATCAATGGTTCTGTTATTACCTACAGGCAATCCTGTAGGGCCAAACCAATTGTACTGGATGTTGTTTTCTGACATGAAACTTGGAAAGTTTGATGTATTCAGATTAAACTCAAGTGTTGCATTACAGTCTGGTCCTTCTAGTTGAATAATCGATCCTTCAATTTCGTAAATAAAGAATTGATAATTCAGTTGAATCCCACAAGACTCACCATCAAATTGAGACTGTGAGGATCCATTGTCTAATGTGATGCTGGCTGTATTGTTCTGTGTGTTGTAATTAGACTGGAGGTCTGCCCAAGTAACACCAAATTCTGGATCTACAAAAGTAGTTAATGTAGATGCACAGATATCAATAAATTGATTCTGAATCTGATCGGGTATTACATTCAATATGATTGTTTGAGTAGTGGTACATCCACATTGATCTTGGTTGGTAACCGTATTTAGTCCTGGTTGTAATTGATTGGTCCCTGCCCATACTTCACCATTTGGTCCTGTAACAAGTGGCTCCCATGGCATGTTTGATTCACAGATGTCAAAAGTTCCAAAGTTGACACTTGGTGTATCAGTGATATTGACATCATAACAATAGTTATTTAGGAATTCATTGTCACAACCATTTTCAATTTCTTCGAGACAGATTGTATATGAACCAACTTGGTCAAAGGATAATAACAATGGACCACAAGTGGTAAAATCTCCACCACAATTGAATACGGTATTTGGTGCAGCCAAACAGTTGCTACTTTCGTTTAAAGCTGTTACACCATTTGTGCTACTTATATTCCAACAGAAATAAAATTCTGAATCTAGAAGATTGTCTGGATAGAATAATATTTCTGATCCTCGACAAAAGTTGTCATCGTTTGTGTTACAGTTTGGAAAAGCAAAATTGTCTGCTTCAAAATCTCCTACTTGCAAAATATTGAAAGTTGGTGCTGAGTCAATATTAATGCTCCACTGACATTCACTGCCATTACAGCCATCAACAACCAATTGATATTCTTCTCCAATCGTTAATCCCGATGCTTGGAAAGTAAACATGCCATCAAAGCATTCTGCTCCAGAAGTACCGTAACAATTTGATGCATCACATGGATCAGTAACATTGGCTTGTAGACCAATGAATCCATCTTGAGCAGGTGTACATACTTCAGGTATGATCGTAATGGTCAAGTTATTGGATCCCGCTATAAAATTTAGATATGAAGGATTGTTCAATGCTCCTCCGTTACAAAGAGGTCCTAATATTTGACCTTGATTCGGTGGAGTACAAGCAGAGTAATCGTTGATTTCATTTAAGTCGCATAAAGCCATTGGCTCAGAACAATCCTCAAATACAGGACTTGTAGCTGTACACCCAATACAATCCAATTCAATTGGGAAAATGTATTCTGTTTGATTACCACATTCATCTTCCAAGATATAACTCACTGCTGTTATGCCTTGATCAAAAGTAGCGTTGGGACTGTGGCTTGAAGATATGGTAACAATCGATTCGCAATTGTCAAAAATATCTGATTCAACAGGCTCAATCCAGTTTACCGTATATGGACAATACAAAGTGATATAGTTGAATGGACCATTGGTGTTATCGGATTCTTGATTTAAGAAGAAATCTTCCCCTTCAATTAAAATCGGTGGACTAAGATCCAAAAGTCTTATGATCTGAACACATTCATCCTGATTGCCACATATGTCAGACACTCTCCAGTTTCTTTCAAATTCATAGGCAATGTTGTTTCCGTCACAACCTGCAATGAGAATGTTGTCTCTATATTCTACCAAAAAGGGGAATCCTCCATTTCCATCATCGGTTGCTTCTCCTGGAAAATTTGTTACGTCGTCAAGCGCTGTCCATTGAAAAGCAAAAGGGAATCCTGAT
>CALFDU010000153.1 GCA_937950315.1 uncultured Saprospiraceae bacterium
GTTTTCTGTCTGTACTTCTTTCTGTGGTTGAGCGTATGCTCGTTTATCCATGTGTGTTCTTTTAAAAGCTTTCGCGCCATGGTCCTCCTGAAGTCTATGCACTTCACTCATGATAACTTCAGACTCTAAAGCTATTGGAGGCGGTGGAGGTGGTGGCGGAGATGAACGAGGTGGAATAATGGTTTGCTTTGGTTCGGTGGTTGTATTGCTAAGTGTAAGTTCTTGGTCTTGAGTAGTTCTATTTTTTGTGATGGCAGGTGTGTTTCGAGTAGAGTGGGAATTATTGACTGCATCTTTGTTTGTAGAAGAACAAGACTCCATGAATGGTAATAATAGCAAAAGCATTGCTGCAGATAGAATAGTTTTAATTTTCATAGCGTTATTTTTTAAGTACATCATTAGGATGCAAATTTTGAATTGATTGCATACATGTGATAAAAAAAAATTACTTTTAATTTGAATATGGGTTCTTCCTTGAAGAAAATATCAGATCAAAACGATCAAGAATTATTGACTACAGCCATTGTAGAACAGCAACCCATTGCCTCGTCCGAATTGTTTAATCGATACTTGGAATTGGTTTATGGGGTGTGTTTAAAATACATGGGCAACAGGAATGATGCTCAAGATGAGCTGATGCATGTCTATGAGTTGTTTGTCAAAAAGATTAAAGTTCACGATGTCGAAAATGTTAAATCTTGGCTTTATGTATTGACAAAAAATCATTGTTTGGGTGTTTTGCGTAAGCAAAAAAGGAATACAGAAAAATTTGATCAGTTTGCGGTTGTGTATTCTGAAGAAAAATATCATCCTATAGATGGTCAAGAGAAAGAGTCTCAGTTGGTGAAGTTAGAATCGTGTATAGAAAAGTTGAATGAACTGCAGGCGTCTTGTGTGAGAGCCTTTTATTATGAAAAGAAAAGCTATGATGAAATCTCTGAATTGTTAAATATTGATTGGAACAGGATTAGATCGAATATTCAGAATGGCCGTAGGAATCTTAAAAACTGCATGGAAAATAAATGACAACGCAAGAGAAATATAAAAAGGAATTGCTAGATAAATATCTGAATAAGAATTTGTCTAACGATGAGCGCCATGAACTAGAAAGGCTGGCCTTGGATGATCCGTTTTTGTTTGAAGCCTTGAATGGATTTGCGCAAGCGGGAGATGGGCATGTACAAGATATTTCTAAGATGCGTAAAAAGATCATGTCAGGTCAAGCCCAAAAGAAGCGATTCTCTATTATTCCTTATGGCGTAGCTGCTTCATTATTGGTCGTTGTGGGCTTGTCATTTTGGTTGATGGATTCTGGAAATGTAGGGTCGGATAACCAAATGGCAGAAGTGGCAAGTTCTGCTGATACAGATAAGCAAGGCGACATTGCTGAGGCTGAAGTGTTGAATACTGTAAAAGATTTGGATCAAAACGAATCTAAACAAATCAATTCTACCAAACTTAAGAAAGTTGCCAAAGAACAAGTGGAGGAAGTAGAGTTGGGTCAACCTCAAGATAGTCAAGTGAGAAATTCAAAGATGCAGGATGAGCTTGCTGAATTATCACAGGAACCCGAAGTGAGATCAACACCTGTGATGGATGGGGTCCCAGTCGTATCAAAATTACCAACTACACCTGTTGCGGAAGAAGAAAGTGGAATGGTAGAATATGTAAAAACCATTGAGTCTGATATGAAGGCGGAAGAAGACGTGGTATTGGAAGAAGCAGTTTTCAATGAATCGATGCCTGCTGCTAGTAAGCCTGAGAGAGCTTCTGAAGGTAGTTTTAAAGATAATATTGGAAAGGGCAGGGCAATGGTCGACTCTGATGATGTTATAGCAGCTACGAGTAGGAAGAAAGAAGTTAATAGAGGTGCTTTGCCCACGATGCAAGAAAATGTGTCTTTAAGTCCTTTTGATGTTCATTTTATCGGAAGAGTTAGAGACCGATTGACTTTGCAAGAGCAATCGGATATTAATACGAAGGTAGAATTGCAGTTTTCCATCATCGAAGGCGTTATATCAGAATTTAAAGCCGTTCCTAGCCAAGGCGAACGCATCGATGGGATCTTGAAAGAGATCGTAGAATCTGGATCTACATTATTGGTTGAACAGAATGCCTTGTTGGTAGTATATGATATTGGATTTTAGGAGTTTGAAATATGGGGAGTCTTGACGAAAGAATGATTTCCTGATCATGTCCTTTTAGCAGCTGGCGTTTCAGTGAATCCCAATTTTAATTTTTTAATTATGTTTTTCTTATCTGTTATTGTTTCATTTTCCGGATTCTGAATCATTAAAGATAAAAATGGACTATCCTGCTCAATATCTTTGTCCATTATATTGATTATTCTTTTTTCTAAGTCCTTGTTTTTAGAAATTAACTTTTTCATTTCTCTTCCTAAAACAATTAGTCCTATCTCATCATGTTCTAAGTCATCAAATAAATGAAACCTGTAAAGAGTTGGAAATAGATTTCTTTATAATTGGTGCAATTGCTAGAAATATCTGGTATGTTTCAAACAATGAAAATTCACGAGGTACAAAAGATATAGATTTTGGGATTTATATATCTGATGTCAAAAAATACAAGAATACTTCTTTTAGTCCGTCAATCGCAAGGGCATTATAATTTATCTTGGACATATTTTTTGTAAATAATATTTGCTGTTTCTAAATATCTTGTATTTGTACCACCAAGTAAATCGGCATAAATTAACATTGGCTCAACTAGTTGATTATTATGTTCTTTGTTTTTCCAAAACAATTCTGTGATTGTAATATCTCCTTTATCATCTGGTAAGATTTTGAGTCTTTTCATAACTTCTTCAAATTTTTGCCCTGTATATATTTCAATCTTATCCGCAATTAGATACTCTGTCAATAATTCTGCAGCATTTACCCCGCCCCAAAATGTTTCTCTTGGCAGTTTTATTTTTCGCCAATTTACACTTTTATTAAGCCATCGGTATTTCTTTTTTCTAAGTTTAGGTCTTAGATTCTTGTTGTATTCTTTCACCCACTCTTCAAACAATCTTTCTTTATTATGAAATTTATATTCTTTCTTATTTTCTTGAATTATATAATTTTCTTTTAATAAATCCTTTAATACTACTCCTACTGTGGCAATTGTAACATTGGCTTTTTCGCCAATAAATCTGTATGGCTTATTTATAAATTCTGGATTTAATAGGAATTGATATATCACTTTTAATCCAGCTTTATTAAAGGCTTTTGTATTTGTTTTTAGTGTATTCCTATTTGTTTTATTTGTTTGAATTAGTAGGTATAAGTATTGACTTTTCAGAAACATATTTCCTGCAGTATCTACGTAAGAAATGTTATTTATCCTTAGTAATTCTTTTGCTTTAGGAGTGATATAGTCTGCTATTATTATGATAGGCTCTATATTTTTTGTCTGCTCTAGAATTCTAGGAACATTATTTGGAACAATCTTCTTCTTTATTTCTGCGAAGTATTTATTTTCTAAATTGCCATGATAAATAGCAATTTTTGCATCAAAGAATGTCTCATTTTCTTCCGTGTTCTCTGCTAGTATTTTACATTCAAGACCCTCTAGATTATTAATCTTTTCAGTTGCTATATTAAGTATTTCAGCTTCCATGTATGCAAATATACGATGTATGTTCCGAACATACAAGCGATATATTCATACAATAAATTGTGCAGGATTAAAGTAGTTATTAATTAAGATGATGATGATCATGATGGCCATGGCTATATGAAGATATTGTAAGGAGTGATCATGATCTTGATAGTAAACTTGCAGTTAACAAAACAAAAGACATATACTCAATGGTAGTATGTTATTTTTGAGTAGGGGCATAAAAAAAGAGGAGTAAAACATGTACTTACTCCTCTCATAAAGTGAATCTCCGATAACTCAATCAAAAAGAAGAGATTCAAGTATATTTTTATTGATTAGTCAGACTGCAATTTTGCTAGCAATCTTAACATCTCAATGTATAACCACACTAAGGTAACTAATAATCCCATACCAGCCATCCATTCCATGTATTTTGGTGCTCTATTTTGTTCAGCTTTTTCAAAAAAGTCGAAATCGATCAACAGATTCATACAAGCAACACCAATTATCACAACTGAGATTCCGATTCCTAATGGTGTAGAATCGTGTATGAATGGGACGTTGAAGCCAACAAAGTGACCTATTATACTGATAAGATATACAAACATGATCGCACCTGTCGCCATCATGACTCCAGATTTAAACTTTTGGGTAACCGTAATCAATCCTGACCTATAAAGGACCAACATGGCCAATAATGCTCCAAATGTAAGTGTCACCGCTTGTAATATAATTCCATCGAATGCCATGGCATACATCGCAGATGCTGAACCTACGAATAGTCCTTCTACCAATGCATAGATCGGCGCAAGGATTGGTGCTTTCTGAGGATTTTTATGCGCAATAAATAATACGGCGATTCCACCAAACAATCCACCCCAAAGAAGAATCTTACTTGGTGCAGCAAAACTAATAACAGAAGTAACCATAAGTAGACCAAAAAGCATCAAGGTTTTGTTGATGGCTCCATTGATCGTCATTACTTCACCTTCTCCTGCTCTAGTAAGTAATTGATCTCCTCCCAAACTATCTACGGTACCAACACGGTCAACCGTTTTATCATTTAGGATCGGATTTTTTGAATTGAATATTCCCATAATAATTGTTTTTTATCTTTTGTATTTTTCTATTAATGCTCTGATATTGGCTCTTCTGTTGTCCGGACTTGGATGTGAACTTTGCCATTCAGGAGTTCTTGATCCTCCTGACGATTCTTCCAGTATATCCATCACTCCGATCAATGCGGTAGGGTCGTATCCTGCATCTAGCATTAACTGGACACCCCACTTATCTGATTCTAATTCTTGGTCTCTACCATATTTCATGTTGGCGTAGTTTCCTACGACATTGGCTATCTGTGCTATTGAGTGATCTCCACCTGAACCAATCATCACAGATTGGATGATGCCTTGGATAAATCCTGACTTGGCCATTCTCTCGGCACCGTGTCTTTCAATCACATGTCCTATTTCATGTCCAATGACACCTGCCAATTGATCTTCGTTGGCTAGTTTGTTAAACAAAGCGGCAGTGATAAAGCATTGACCCCCTGGGAGTGCAAATGCATTGACTGTCTGATCATCCAGTAATAAATGAAAATCATATGGATATCCGGATTGAGAGGCGATGCTTGATTGAACCAACTTCCGTCCCACATTGTCTAAATATTCTTGTGCTCTGTTATCGGGATGTAAACCGCCATGTTGCTGAGCCATCTGTGGGTAAGATTGAAGTCCTAGTTGTACTTCTTCCTCAGGTGACCATTGAACTCTTTGGTTTTCTCCAGTAACTGGGTTTAATTGGGTATTGGTAAAATATTTGAAAGCTTGAAATCCAAACATCGCCAAACCGATGAGAAGCATGATTTTAAATCTACCAGTTCCCATACCTCTTCCTTGTCTGCTGTATGGGTCACCAGTTCCACCGTAATATCTTCTTTGTTGTTGTCTATTTCCGTACATCTTAGATGAAATTCATGATTAAAATATAAATAAAATATAAGAAAGCCAATCTTATGGAATAATCAATGTCTGGGATTACTTTGGCAAAGTAGCAGTAAATCAATACTGGGGCACATGCAAGTGCGACAATTAATAGAGGAAGGCCTAATACTTGGGTAAGTATCATTCCGATTGTAGCTTGATCAGAAGGTATTGTTATATAACTTATAACCATCATTAAGGCTATTAAAACCCAACTACTCCATTCAGTTCTAAAGTCCATTTTTGTTTTGATTTTTTATTTAATATCAATCAGCCGTTCTGATTGTTGTTCGTTCCTGTATCCAACAAGGTACGGTAAAACTGTCACCTGCTTTCAATTGCCTGAAGAAAACATCTTCTTTGGTAGGCATATATTGCTTGTATTTACCAATCCATTTGTTGGCCTCACTTGACATAGACGAATCAATTTTCTTGGCGTATTCAAATTTGTCAATGGCTGCCCATGTTACAATCTGGCTGTCCCATCCCGTTCCTGGTCCACACAACGGTCCACTCGAAGCGTATAATTTTCCAATCAACATATACGGTTCGCCCCAATTGGCCTTAAGCTCAGCAGCTTGAAGTGCATACTTTCTAGCTTTTGTAAATTTCTTTAAGTCACCGTAGTATATTTTGGCAATCAAAAGGGTGTACTTGGCTTTCTTCTCGATATCATCTGTCTTGTTTACAAAATCTTCAAATAGCCCTATCGCTTCAATATATTGTCCACTGTTGTAAGCGTCGAATGCCAATCTAAGTGGCCCTGGTGGTGGCGGTGGTGTATAACAATTTGTTTCTTTTGCTTCTTTGACTTGCACAACCGATGCGTTGGCAGGATCACATCCTCCCCACAGCAATCTTGAGTAGGCAGTATTGATTACTTCACAATTTGTAGGATCTGCTGCAAGTACAGCTAGGTATTTCTTTTCATAATATGCACAGTCATACAATCCTTTGATTCCTTCAAGATTTTCTAATCTGGCAGGTGCGTAATTATTGATGATTTCCCATGTATTGCATTTGGTACCACAATTGGCGTTGCCATATTCTATGGCATCGAGAAGAATGGTGATGTATTTTCTTCCTTCATCAAGAGAAATCTGCTCGTTGATCAATTTGTCAGCAAGAATGGCTGTCATAGGATTGATGACAAAGTAGTCAGCCTTCTTTCCTTTTTTATCTAGAGCTTGCTTGAACAAGTCATAAGTTTCTTCTGGGTTGCTTTCGTTGGGATAATAATAGTATTTATCAAAAGCTTTTCTTCCTTCTACATATCCAGGTTCAGGATAGCACTCTGCTCTTTTATCATAGATGGACATGATTGAATCATGGTATGTTTTCTTCAGTACTGGATCGGTTGTCTCTTCGTAGAAATTTTTGTAGATCTTGATTCCGTCGTCAAATTGGTATTTTATTCTACCGTTTGCTGCTGGTGCAGCATAGTAAGCTTTTTCCCAAAGTGTATGGGCTTGTTTGTATTCTTTTGATTTGATATAATCACGATAAAGCACGTAAGCTGTTTCTGCTTCTTCTCTAGCTGCAGCGGATAAATCACTAAGCGTTGTGCACGGATTGGTGATTGTGTTTTCTTCTTTTTGAGGAGTTGGTGCCGGTTCTACCTCGACTACTTTTTCGGTGGTCTTAGGCGTACATGCTAGGATATACAACGTAAGGATGAAGAGCGAAGTAATGCTTAAGTTTTTCATGGTTACATCTTTAGTTATAATGTATTACGCAGAATACAATACAAAGTAAGTTAATGGAAGCTTAAATTCTTACAAGTAAGATGAAAATATAGTAGAATTGGTTGTTTTAGGCAGGAAAACGAGTCTATCGTATCAAAGTAATGGATCCTGTAAACTCAATTTCATTACCTTGATAATCTTGAATAAGGGCATGATATGCGTATACGCCGACTTCGCAATCTCTTCCGTGGAAGGTTCCGTCCCATCCTACAGATGGAGAGTTGATCGGTATATTGGTAAGGAATTCCATTCTGTTTCCTAGTCTATCATAGATAGCCAGTTTGATGATTGTATTCAGATGGTTGTTGCCATAGATTGTAAAACGATCGTTGTCTTCATCTCCATTGGGGGTGAAGATGGTCGGAGCAAAAATATCTGCTTCTGAATTGATGTGAATCTTGAAAGAACAAGTAACAAACTCATCACATTCATTGGTTGCCGTTGCCTCTACATCAATTGTTTTGTTTTCAAAAACCAATTGGAGATTTTCAAAATCTATGACTTCGCTATATTCAAAGCTGACGGTTGAATTGGTGTTCGTAACTATGCTAGCTAGATGCGCATCCAAATCTTCTTTAGCAAATCTATTGTATGTGTCCAAAGAAATGTCTCCAGGACACATGATTTCTGGCGGCGCAAAATCTGAAATTCTTACATCAACGATACATTCAGAAATGTTTCCGCAGTCGTCTTCTGCTACAAAATGTACCACTTGATTTTCAATACAAGAACCATTAAAATTTTGGTAATCAAAATCATTGTACAAGAATACATCACTACATAAATCTGTTGCAGTAAATTCATTGATCCAAGCATCAAAATCAAATGAAGGGATTTCAAATGATTTTAATGAAATGGCTTCTGGGCATTGAATCTCAGGTCCTGTATTATCGCTTAATCTTATTGTTGAACTACTTTCTAATGATTCTCCACAAGGGTTCTGATAGATAAAAGTTACTACTACTTCGGTTGAACAAGACAAGTTGCTTGGGTCAAAGTTGTTTTCAAGTTCTACTTCAAATCCAAATTGATCTTTTGCTTTTGCCTGGCTTAGCCATACTGCTATTTCAACATCACTATTGATTCCACAGTCGAGTTCTATCGGTGCTGGTGTTTCGATTGTAATTTCAGAGGCGATGATGTTGAGGCTTAAAAGGCATACTTGTGTATTGCCACATTCATCAATCGCATCAAATCGTACAACTTTACTTTCTGCTGCTCCACATGCATAATTCAGTGATGACGGATTGAAGTTGTGTGTCAACTCAGTCTCACTACAATTATCTGTTGCTTGGATTGATTCCAACCATTCTTCTATAAGCTCAGGCTTATTATTTGCGTAAGCGGAAATATTAAGGTGGTCATCGCAATTAATCACGGGTGCTTCATAATCTACTACCTGAATTCTCGCATTGCATGTCAAGACGGATCCGCAATAATTGGATGCTGTAAAAAGTATTTCATATTGATCACCACATTCATAGTTGTTTTGAAATATGAAATTGTTTTCAACGGGCAATTTGTTTCCATAGTCATCTAAGGCAACAATTTCATCAATCCATTTTTGAATTTCTTGATCAGGGTCAGCGCTATCACAACTGAGTGAAAGCGTGTTGTTACAGCCGAGGTTTACAAGTGGTGCCGGATTTACAGTAAGGGTTGCAGTACACATGTCTGTATTCTCACAATTATCCAGTGCTGTAAAAACAACCTCTATGGTTGATCCATTGAGACAGTCAATAAATATATTGTTGGTGTCAAAGTCATTTTCGACTCTTGCTCCACTGCAATTATCACTTGCAGTTGCTGAGTCCAACCAGTCTTGTATGCTTTGATTGCTTCCAGTAATATCATAATCAAGTGTAATGTCACCAGGGCAATTCAAGGTAGGCAGATTGATATCTGCAATTAGGATATTTGCGTCACAATCAGTTGTGTTGCCGCATTGATCCGTTGTGCGGAATCTGATGGTTACAATATCTTCACAAAATTCATCAGAACTGAGGTTATAATTGTTTTCAACCACCAAAACATTGTTTACTCCATCATAGGCAGTTGCCGAGTTCAGCCAATTATTGATAAGTTGGTCATTGTTTGGATTTCCACATTCCAGAAAGAGATCACCAGGACAATTAAGCTCAAGTCCTTGGCTCAGGCCACAACAAATAGGTATTTGTATGGTGTCGATTGCGGTACAACCCACATTATCGGTGATGGTTAATCTATATTCACCAGGTGTAACACCGAAGAGATTTTCTTGAGATGATGTAAAGTTGCTTGGTCCTTCCCAGTTGTAAAAGTATGGAGTGATACCAAAATCAACCTCTACGAGAATATCGGCAGATACATTTTGCTCGTGACATGCTATTTCTACATTTGAGATTTCCACCTGAGGACCATTGGTAAGCTGGAGCGTTGTATTGATTACAGACGCAAGACCATCAGTTACTACAATTGAGTAATCGCCCAATGCCATGTCGTGAAAAGTATATTCTTCATGGAATGTGATTCCATTATCAATAGAATAGAAGATATGAGGGCTCCCAGAAGCGAATATCATGATACTTCCGTTATCTAGTCCACAGGTAGGATCAATCTTAACGATTGAGTCTAGAACTACAGGATTGTTTAATGTTGTTGGATAATCTAAATTATTGGCGAATGATATCGCTGATGTACTGAAAAGTACAAGCAAAGTAAAGGCTGGTATTAGGGTGTTAAGTATTGTTTTTTTCATTTGCAGGGTGCAAGCAAATCAAAGATAGGAACACAAAAGTAAAAAAAGTGACTTGTTAAGTCAAACAAGCCACTTTTTTCTGTTAGCATTCACTTTTATTTAACACATAAAGGAATGCTTGATATCTAGATTTTAGTTATATCTAACTTTCACTGTTTCACCGATCCAACATCCAACGGTTACTGAATCACCTGCTTTTACACTCCTCATGAATCCTTCATCTTGAGCAGGTAGTGAGCTTTTGTATCTTGAAATTCTACTATTTGCTTCATCACTTACTGATGGGTCTATAGACTTGGCGTAAGCGTATTTGTCAATGGCAGCAATGATTGCCAGTCTTTGGTTCCATGAATCGCCACAACTTCTTGCTGATTTGGCGTACATATCACCGATAAGCATGTATGGTCTTCCCCAGTTAGGCTTTAAACTAGCAGCTTCTTTGGCTATTCTTCTTGCTTCGCTGTATTGTGAAAGTTTTCTGAACTTGATTGACGCAAGGCTATTTAGGTAGTTGGCTTTCTTCAATGGATCAGATTCTGCATCAATGGCTTCTCTAAATTTATTGGCGGCACCTTCGAAGTCACCTTCATCGTACATTTTTTTAGCCAATGAGCCTGGATTGTTGGCTTCAAATTCTGCTTGTTTTTCTGCATTGATCTTAGCGGCATATGTTTTCCACACGGCATCAATTTCTTGCACCATTGGGTCGTCATCTGGACATCCTCTTCTTTTAAGCCTTACAAGTACTGACTTAATCACATCTGGATTAGAAGGATCATCTTGGTATTCCTCTTGAAGAATTGGTTTGAAGTATTCACAGTCGAATACATCTTTTTCAATGGCTCTGTATTGTGCTTGTGCAGCCAACCATGCTTGCTCGTATGCTTCACTCAATGATTCATTGTTGATCACATTGTGCTGAGCGATTTCTTCCATTTTTTTATAGTAAGCAATGGCTTGGTCTTTGTCCATTCTACCTTTCTGGAATTCCCACACAACGATTCTTGATAAAGGATCAAAAACGATGTATTCTGTATCCATGCCTGCTGATTCGATTGAACTATCGATTACCTCTAGGTTTTTACTGTACGGTGCGTTCAAAGAATAGAACATTTCATATGCTCTTCTTCCTTGTAAGTATCCGATTCTTTTTTGATAGCATTCATCTGAATCACCACATTTTAGTGTGATGCTTTTGCTTTCATAACATGAAATTGCTTCAGCATAAAGTCGATCGATCGTTTCAACATATTCAGCTTTTTTAGCTTCATCGGTTTCGTTCTTGAACATGTTAACGTAAAGAACTACACCATCTGTGTAGTGGTAGTCTCTTTTTCCATCAGCAGCTGGAGCAATTTCGTATGCTTGCTGCCAATATTCAAATGCCGTAGCCCAATCTTTGCCTTTGATAGCTTGTCTGTAGATAGAGTGTGCATTTTCTCCGTCTTCTTGTTTTGGATGTCCTTCCCAGGACTCACATTGTCCAAAAGTATTGCTGCTAAGAAGAAGCATCAAAGATGCCAATGCAGCAGAAATTAATTTTGAAGTAATACTCATTGTAGTAATGTTTGTTATTATTAGTTATACTTTCTTTTGATAAACCATTCATTCGAGTTGAAAGTAAATCCAAAATTCAATTGAATATATCTTTCCTCAATGGCTGTATTTAAGCCCCTTGTACCTACTGTAGCTCCTATATTGGCATTAGATACTTTTCTTGCTGTAATATATGGCATTCCGATTCCAAACGTTGCTCCATATTGTGCAATCGTTTGATTTTGTACTTGAGCTGGGTCGGTCGCATAGAATACACCCGCTTGATAATAGATTCTTTTCAAGTAATTGGTAAGTGATTTTGGATCTGGTCTAAAAAACCCTCCCATAGACACTCTTGAGGAGTTGATTAAAGTAACATCAGTAGGAGCAGCATCATTTTCATATTGACTCCATAACTGAGTTTCATAATTTACTCCAAAACCCCATTTGTCCTCTCCAGTTAATAATTTATTGTTTAACATGAATCCAATACCAAATTTTGCTGGTAATCTTCCTTTTCCTTCAACACCTGATTCAATAAAAATGGTGTCAACTTCTGCTTGAATATCTTGTCCTGATCTTACCAGTAAAAATTCTTCGTCCGTAGTAGTGCTGAAATTTGTACCTGGATTACCATATGCTCCGATGGTTAAAATCTTGGTAGGCTTTGTATCATCTTCTACGCGAGCTGCTTTGTTTAGATCTATATCATATTGAACACCTAGATTCCAGATAAAACCGGTGAGGTTTGAATTCAATCTTTCAAAATTTGCGTAAGCGTTATCAAGCTCAGTAAAAGTAACGGTACGGATGGTAGAGGTTTTTCCAAAAAGGAAACCCACATTGATGCCCGCAGAAAAATCTTTTACTTTGATACCTGTTCCCCATTGTGCGGAGTATGTCCCGCCGGTTCCAATATAATTTCTCTGAACTCCTTCGACTCCATTGGTGTCTTCGATGGTGAATATATCGTAAGCTACGGTTGAGAAAGGCTGAACCGTAAAAGCCATCCCTAATTCGTATTTTCTTTCAACTCTATCCAATAGATCATTGATTGGATTGGATAATGGAAATGCGAGACTAAAATAGGACAAGGCACCACTCCAGCTTGTAAAACTATCATCTCCTTCGCTCAGTGTGCTATTTCTTGCATTCAATCCTGTTTCGAAGCTGGTGGCTTTCAAATAGGGTAATGATGCAGGGTTGACAACATTGGTATTGAATTTATCATGGAATGCTGCAGAAAGACCTCCCATATGATATAGGAAGGAATGTTCTTGAATCACCTGATCACCTAAACCAAATCTTGAATAAGGGGAGTTTTGGGGTGGTTGAACTATAAATTCAAACGGATTATCGCCTGCCACTTGACCAAAAAGGAAAAGAGGAAAGCTGAGTAATATGATGTTAAGTATTTTCTTTTTGATAGCTGGCTATTTTATTCAAACCTTTTAATATAATCAGAGAGTCCACAAATATCTTAGATTTAACGATTTCTCCAAAGAATGATGCTCCTCCTCCGGTTAAAATAACGTTAATTGCCCCTTTTTCGGCTTTAAGACGACGTATGAAGGACTCAATTTCAAACAGAACTCCCAAAACGGCTCCATTGTTCATGGCTTCACTCGTCGATAGGCCCAACAAGTTTTTTGGTTGTTTCTGTTTAATAGATGGCAAAGCAGCCGTAAAATGGTGCATAGCCTTAAGTCTCATTTCGACTCCTGGCGAGATATTACCGCCAAAATAAGTGCCATTTTTGTCGATATAATCAAATTTGACACAAGTTCCAATATCGATGATTGCATTATTTTTTTTCGGAAAAGCAGCATGCGCACCGATGGCTGCCGCAAGCCTATCTCTCCCGAGTGTTTTTGGTGTTCCGTATTTATTGGTAATCGGAACAGGTGTATTATGAGTAAGCTCAATGAGCCTTGTATTATTGTCTAAAAACTTATAATACCTTGGTTTAGATTTCTTTACCGACGATATAACGGAACAATCAAAAGGATATTTTTTAAGAAGTTTCTTTAAGTCTCCTACAAGCCATTTTTGTTTGGCTTTGAAAAACACCATTTCTTCACCATTAAAAATGGCGAGCTTGGTTCTTGTATTTCCTATGTCAATGCAAAGATTCAATGTTTGAAATGACGTGTTCCAGTGAATACCATTGGTAGATTGTTGGCATCGCAATAATCGATACTTTTTTGGTCCTTGATAGAACCACCTGGCTGAATGACCGCTTTCACTCCAGCTTTATGACCTAATTCCACACAATCAGGAAAAGGGAAAAAAGCATCAGAAGCCATCACACAACCTTCAAGATCAAATCCCATTCTTTTGGCTTTGTCTATGGCTTGGTTACATGCATCTACTCTTGAGGTCTGTCCGCATCCCATTCCCAGCAATTGATTGTTTCTCGCTAGCACAATCGTGTTTGATTTTAAGTGCTTCGCAAGTTTGCTTGCAAATTCTAAATCAGAAAGTTGTTCGTCAGTAGGACTTGCTTTTGTAACCACTTTCATTTCTGTTTTGGCATCTACTTTCAAGTCTGTGTCTTGAACTATAACTCCATTCAAGATTGATTTGTATGATTTGTCTTGTCGATTGTAATGGTTGATTTCCATCAATATTCGCTTTTCTTTTTTAGCCAAGAAATCATAGGCTGCTTGGTCAAACGATGGAGCAATCAATACCTCGTAAAA
Organism: uncultured Saprospiraceae bacterium; assembly: GCA_937950315.1. Lineage (GTDB taxonomy): Bacteria > Bacteroidota > Bacteroidia > Chitinophagales > Saprospiraceae > JAHDBF01. Next base: position 14,306 of record CALFDU010000153.1, read on the forward strand.
TATTTTGTCAATTTCCTTGGCGGTATCCAAGTCGATTGGACTATTGGAAATCAGTATTCCTCCAAAGGCAGAAATTGGATCTCCTTTTAATGCATCTGTCCATGCTTCTAAAACGGTTCCTCTTGTCGCAACACCACAAGCGTTGGTGTGTTTTAATATAGCGAATGTGCATGCATCGTGTTCAAACTCTGCCATTAACTGTACCGCGGCATCTACATCTACAAGGTTGTTGAATGAAAGTGCTTTTCCAGCTCGTTTGTTGAACATCGCATTCATTTCACCAAAATAAATTCCTTGTTGGTGTGGATTTTCCCCATATCTCAAAACTTGAGGTTCTTTGAAGCTAAGTTTGAAAGGTTTTACCTCTTCTTCATCTTTGGACATGTAATTGAAAATCGCAGTGTCATAATGCGAAGAAATATCGAATGCTTTTGAAGCCAACATTTTTCTTTCTTTCATTTCTGTTGCTGCGCCTCTTGTCGAAAGTATGTTTTCAAGATCGATGTATTGATCTTTTGAAGGAATGACAACTACATCTTTGAAATTTTTGGCTGCTGCTCTGATCAGTGAGATTCCACCTATATCAATTTTTTCAATGATGCTTGATTCGTCGTCGGTACTTGCCACTGTTTTTTCAAACGGATAAAGATCGACCACAACCAAGTCAAGCTCTGGAATTTCAAACTTTTTAATTTCTGCAAGATGGTCCTCATTTCTCATTGCCAATATCCCGCCGAAGACAGCAGGGTGAAGTGTTTTTACTCTGCCACCTAAAATTGACGGGTAGCCAGTAATGTCTTCTACTTTGGTGAGTTGATTTATTTTTCCTTCTAGGAAACTGTAAGTCCCTCCAGTAGAGTAAACATGAATATTGTTGTCGTTGAGGAGTGGGATGATATTTTCGAGTCCGTCTTTATCAAAAACGGAGATCAGCGCTGTGGCTATTTTTTTGCTCAAGGTTCTTTGTTTTAGCTTGCGCAAATGTAAGAAGCTGCATAGATAATTAGCAGTGGGCGGTCTAGATTTTGCGGTCTTTTTTTACATACCTGTGGATAACTTTTTTAAATGGAGTTTCATGCGTCATCAGAATGGGTAAAAACGCGAATTTTTGCCTAAAAAGATAGAAAAACTAGTCTTTTGGCCCTTCTAATGGGCATTTTCTAATCTTTGAATTTAATTGTAATTAGATAGAATATTGGAGTAGAGAAGGAATCAACCAGCTTGATCTTATCTATTGACCAAAATTATAGTTTGATTATCTTTTTTGTAAGCTGAAATTTTTCGTTTTCGAAAGACAAAAAATAAAGACCTTGATCAAGGTTTTCTAGATTGATGGAGAAAGGTATATTGTTGTATTTGTATAAATATTTGCCTTGAGCATTGTAAAGCTTAAGCTTGCCTTGAAATTCAGTATTGATGTTGAAGATCTGATGACTTGGATTCGGGAATATTTCAATCAGACTTTCGTCAAATGTGTTTTGGTTGGCTACAGGATTGCATTGATACAAAATGGTGTTTTCTAGCATGTCCAAACCAAAAGCATCGATACATTCTCCAATAAAATCTTCCGGTTCCATACAAAGAAGT
>CALFDU010000154.1 GCA_937950315.1 uncultured Saprospiraceae bacterium
ATGGCAGAATCTCCTCCTGCAATGATGCCTACTACCAAGCCATGTGAGACACCAAAAGTCGGTGGACATTCTGATGCATCTACTACACCCAGTCGCCCACTGGTACCTGCTCCGATATAGAATAGCCTTCCTCCATTGCTCAATTTGAGATAAGTAGCCTCGACCAATGCCGTGATGGATATCAACTCTTTTTCTACAGCAAAAGCCACCGTTTTGTCCTCCTTGTTCATATTGATAAGGATTTCCTGGGTAGACATTTTGTCTAAATCACTATAATTAGAGCTACTTTCTGTAGATTTTACAAATTTTTCATCTTTCATCTAGCACAAATATTATTCAAAACTTAAATAAATTGAATTGCTAGATCATATTTCTTTTTTTTGTGGAAAATTAAAAACATGATTCAACGAATCCAGTCAGTCTTTTATCTCCTTGCTGCCCTATGCGCTGCGGGTCTATTTGTTTTTCCGATAGTGTCAAGTGACAAGGCAGCATCGCCTTTTCTTGAAGATAAGATTTTCAATGTGCAAGACCATATTGGCTTGATCATCATAGCAGCATTGGCCATACTTCTGCCGTTGGCCGCTATATTTCTATTTAAAAACAGGCCTCTCCAAATGAAGCTAGGATCTGTAAGTTTACTTTTTCCTTTGTTGGTAATCGGAGCTGGTGTATGGATGTTTTTGAAGAGTGGCACTGCCGAAGTTCAATCAGCAAATATTACACAAGGAATTGGTCTCTTTCTACCAATAGGAGTAATCCTATTTGGAATCCTTGCCAATAGGTTTGTAAAGAAAGATGAGGACTTGGTAAAATCAAGCGATAGGTTGAGATAAAAAAAAGGGAGCTAATTTCTTAACCCCCTTTTTTCAAATCTTTTATTAGTAATTACTGAACCTCTGGCTTGGCTGAATAGTTCACTTTCAGCTGACCTGACTTTCTTAATTGAGTCTTGATGTCAGTAATGATTCCCATGGTTACTTCTCCATCAACCTTCAAGGATGAATTGATCTGACCACGGTCTCTCTCTTGTACTTTTTGTCTGTGCTGTTCGATAAAAAGCGGAATTTCAGTTAATTCAGCAAATTTATCACCCAGTTGTAATCTTGGCTTCGTACCGTAAAGTTCTCTGTAAGCTGCATTTGGTTTTCCTACGATTAAGTAGTTTACCAAAGACTTCTTTTCAAGCTTTGTTAATTCTGTTGCTTGAGGAACATTTAGGTCTACCATTAAACTTGAATCTCTCAATACGGTTACAACCATAAAGAAAAACAAAAGCATGAAGATAATATCAGGCAATGAAGCTGTTGATATCTCCGGTGTCGAAGCACCTCTTTTCTTTTGAAATTTTCCCATTAATTCAAATTTTAATTTTCTTCACCAAAATCGGTTGGTTCAGCTTCAGAAAGAATCAACGGAATCTCCGCGATGATTGCTTTCTTCTGATCTCTGTTTAAAAATTCGAAGTCCTTCTGGAATTGTTTCTGAGACTCCACGTTACGTAGTTCTGTATAAGCTGCTTTTAGCTCGTTATAAACCTTCAAGTAGGTCTTATACTGTGTACCTCTATCGTTTCTCAAAGAGATAATCGCCTTCTGTGGCGTTTCCGCCATATCTTCCCTCTTCTGAGGATTCATGATAAAGTTCTTAGCATTTTCTCTTAGCTGATCGATGTTGGCAGGTTCACCTCTTACAAGAAGTTCGTTGTTGGCGTTCACTAGTACCGAATAAACATTACGTTTATTCAACTTCTCAGTTTCCGGCTCATCTTCTGACCATGGCGGGAGCCTTACAAGAACTCCTTTGTCAACATCAATAGTAGTAGTTACAAGGAAGAATATCAGGAGCAAAAAGGCAATATCTGCCATTGATCCAGCATTCACCTCATTCTTCATCCGATCTTTAGCGCTTTTCTTGCCCATTATTTAAACAAGTTTCTAATTTCAGAAGCAATCATTAAAAATACTGCTCCACCTAATAAAGATAGCACTGTTTTAATCCCAGCTGTAATTCCTTTACTTGCCGTATTACCTACTTCAAATTTATCAAGTAACAAACCTACTTTGCCAGTAGATTCAGACACTGCTGAGGAGTAGAAAATAAATGCTAGAACTGCAACGATGGCTAGTCCTATTATTACTTTCAATGACCCTTTTGGGTTCTTCACCAATTGTACAATTCCGAATATCAACATAATTGCGATAATCAGTCCTACAAGAATTGGCGGTATATATGCAACCAAATTGAAGAAATCGAATGTCTCCGTGTTTCCTTCAGTTTTCATCATTTTGTTGAAATCAGTACCGATTTCGTAGCCTGCACCATCAATTCCTGTAATAACAGAAATAATAGTCAATGCTACCAAGGCAAGCCCCAACAAAAATCCGAACATTTGTCCTTTGGATGCAAAAAATCTATATAAGGATAACATATAATTGTTTTAAAGCTTATTTGAATACACCATTTCTAGCCATTACATCTACCAAACCGATTGATGCATCTTCCATTTTATTTACAATACCGTCAATTTTTGATACGATGTAATTGTAAAAGATTTGTAAAATAATTGCCACAATAAGTCCAAATACTGTAGTCAATAAGGCTACTTTAATACCCCCTGCAACAACTGATGGAGAAAGGTCTCCCGCTTGTTCAATTCTGTCGAAGGCAAAGATCATCCCGATTACCGTACCCATAAACCCGAGCATCGGTGCAATCGCAATAAATAGTGAGATCCAAACCAATCCTTTTTCTAAAAGTCCCATCTGAACAGAACCATAAGAAACAATTGCTTTTTCTGAAGCTTCTACTCCACCGGTTGAATTTCTTAACCCTTCATAAAGTACGCTTGCTGTAGGTCCAGGTGTTGATCTTGCAACTTCCTTGGCACCTTCCATATCACCTTCAGCCAATTTAGCTTCGATTTTACTTAACAACTTGTCTGTGTTTGTCGTCGCAATGTTAAGTGTGATAATTCTTTCAATACAAAATGCCAATCCTAAAATTAGACATACAAGTACAAGGATCATAAATCGCCAATCCCCTTCAATAAATTTTTCTTTCAGCATTTGGAATCCAAATCCTGTAGTTTCTGCATCTTGAGCCAATACATCTGTCGCTCCGAAAAATGCCATTAGGCAAAACAGAGAACAGAAAGCAAGTAATTTTCGCATAGTTCCTTTGGTTTTCACGTTTAAAGATTTCAATAAAAGATTTTGAATAAGACCTAAATTTAGAAATTATTGTAAAACATACGGTAAGGGCAATAATATTTTTTATTTCTTGATATGTACGCTACATATATATTAGAAAGATGCCAGTTTCTAGATTATTGGTGTATTGAATATTGTCAATACCCAATCTAAGATGGATTCTTTTGACAGAGCCTTTTGATTATCAATAGTTTATAGATATTTTTGTTTAAAATGTAAGCCGAATCATCATCGAATTTTGATTTTTGAATATTTTCGACATCAATTTTTTCATTAAAAAACAGCTTAAAAAACACTAGAAAACATCGTTTTTCAGTTTAAGATTTTATTCATGAAAAATATTTTATTTTTTCTTCTCGTCGCTTTTTTGTGCATTCAGTGTAAAAATGAGTGCTTAAATGAAAATATAAAATTGGGAGATATTTCATTTAATGAAATCACACTCGATTATATTGACATTTATGAAAATGTAGAAACAGTGAGTTTTATATCTCAATTTGGCGATATCCGTGTTCATGAAGTGCAAAAACTAGAGGATACCAATCAAACACTCTGTGTAAAAGTACTTTGTCGACCAAGCTACGAGCTAGAAGGCCTAAATGGATGTGAATTTTATGACGCCGACGGACGCTCTTACACATTAACTTCAGATGATGTTACCATACAAATTGACGCGGGGATAAGTCTTATCACCCCTGAAACAGAAAATTACTATGATTACTTTAATGTTAGTTTGACATCTATAGACACAACAGTAAGCGCAGGACTCATTACTGCAGCCAACTTTACCAATCCTCTGAACATCAATGTGTCTGTACTAACCAACTACCTAGAAGGCAAAAATATTTCAGAAAATATAGATCTCACAAAATTCCTTGAATACGAAGAAGATTCCTTTTTTATTATTTACAGAATCAATGAAGGCATCATTAAGTATAAACTTGATGGTTTGATCTGGACTTTAATGGAATAAAGTGCTGCTCTATTTTAATGAATTCACATATAAATAAGACCTTTGGGTAATGTTTAGGTTTGAAGAACCATTTTATTTATACACACTTGTACTCGTACCTCTCGTACTTGTACTATTCTTCCTATTGCTAAAGTGGAAAAAAGCGCGTCTTAATAGATTTGGTGATCCAGAAGTAGTACATCGATTGATGCCTGAGTGGTCACAGAAAAGAGAATGGTTTAAAATGGGTCTTTTCTCAACCTCGCTTCTTTTCCTATTAGTAGCAATGGCAAATCCTCAATGGGGTACGCGGAAGCAAAAAGTGAAAGCAAAAAGTGCAGACATTGTTATTGCACTTGATATTTCTCAAAGTATGCTTGCCACTGACATTTCCCCAAGTAGAATGGACAAGGCCAAGCGATTCAGTTCGCAACTCATTAAACAACTGAAAGGAGAAAGACTTGGACTAATATTTTTTGCTGGAAGTGCTTACTTACAAATGCCATTAACTGCGGATTACGCCGCGACAGAATTATTCATCAAAAGTGCCAATCCAAGGCAAGCAGGAACCCAAGGAACAGTCATTGCAGATGCCATAAATCTTACGAGCAGTATTTTTTCCAACGACTCTCCATATCAGAAAGCATTGGTATTGATTACAGATGGTGAAAACCATGAGTCAGAAGCAATTGATGCAGCGAGAGAAGCCGCTAAAAACGGAACATTCATATTCTGTATAGGTGTAGGTTCGCAAGAAGGTGCGCCTGTACCTTTTATAGACCCACAATCAGGAAGAGAGACATACAAAAAAGACAGCAGTGGTTTTCCTATAAAAAGCAAACTTAACATTCCTCTTTTGCAGGATATTGCCGAGGCGGCGAATGGAAGATTTTTCCTTTTAGATGATGGCTTTTCATTGACAAATAAAATTGTAAATGAACTTTCAAAAATTGAGAAGCAAGAAGTAGAACAAAGATCTTTTACAGATTTCAATTCATACTTTCAATTTTTATTAGCACTAGGATTATTGGCTCTCATTATAGAAAGCTTTATTTCTAACAAAAAAGGAAAGCTATTTGAATTTAAAAAATGGCTAGGACTATGATTTCAAAAAAACAAATAGGTGTTCTTTTAATACTCTTATTCACGATCTGCTCAAACACATTTGCGCAAAGCGGGCATAAAAATCTACTTGCAGGTGATAAGTTTTATAGGTCTGGAGATTATCAACTAGCTGAAGAAAATTATAGAAAAGCAAGAGAGCAAGAAAGGGAGTTGAAATCTACTTTTAATCTTGGTAATACTGTCTATAACCAGGAGCGGTATGAAGAAGCCATCGATCATTACACAGCTGCTACCCAACTCGCTCCAGACAATACAAAGCGTTCTGATGCCTTCTACAATCTTGGCAACTCATTGGTAAAAAATGGAAATCTTGAGGAATCTATTGACGCTTATAAAGAAGCCATTCAATTGAACTCAAACAATGAAGAAGCAAAGTATAATCTTCTGGTTGCAAAAAGAGCGTTGAGAGATGCGCAACAACAAGAACAGCAACAACAGCAGCAAGATGGTCAAGAAGGTGAAAATCAAGACCAACAGGATCAACAAGAGCAGGAGCAAGAGCAACAAGATCAGCAAGAACAGAAACAAGAGCAACAAGATCAGCAGGACCAACAAGAACAGGAAGAAAAACAAGACAGCTTAAATCAAAACCCTCCGTCACAATCAGGAGGTGAGTTTGATACTTCTAGGTTAGACAAGCAAATGCTGGATAGTCTTGATGCTATGAAATTGCTCCAAGTCATGGATAATGAGGAAAAGAAAGTCCAAGAAAAAATGAAAAAATTCAACTCCAAGCGAAAAAAACCAGACAAAGACTGGTAGGTATTGACATATCTGCCATACAATAAATACCCCATTTGTGGTAGAAGACTTCTTTTTATATCCAGCTACATTTGTGTATTAAACTAGGACACGATGAATCGTTATTTTCTTTTTTTAGCTCTATCTATTTTTATCATTGGTTGTTCTGGTGATTCACCTAGTAAAATTGGAGCAGAAAGCAAGAGCTATAGCGGCAAGCTATTCACAAAATTAAGCGCAAAAAAAACAGGGATCGACTTTAAAAACAATCTGAAAGAAGATGTTAACTCAAACTTCAACATCCTTTCTTTTGATTTTTACTTCAATGGAGCAGGAGTTGCTATGGGAGACATCAATAACGATGGTCTAGAAGATCTCTTTTTTACTGCCAATACAGGACCTAATAAACTATATCTCAATCTCGGAGATATGGAATTTAAAGACATAACCAAAGAAGCTGGAATAGCTCCTGGGAATTGGTCAACAGGGGTAAATATCGTCGATGTTAATCGAGATGGGCTTATGGATATTTATGTATGCCAAGCAGGGCCAGACAATACACCAGGTGCTAGAGCCAATTTGCTTTACATTAACAATGGAGATAATAAATTTTCTGAGGAAGCATCAAAGTATGGACTGGCAGATAACCGTCTGAGTATGCAATCTGCTTTTTTTGACTACAACAAAGATGGATTGATCGATTGCTATGTCATGAATGAATCTAAGTATGTCAACATGGACATGCAAAGAGTATTAGATGATTTAAAAAACATCAACAATTTAAGAGCTGCAAGTGGTACACTTTATAAAAATGTAAATGGAAAATTTGTAGATGTATCTAAAGAGGCTGGCATATTGAAGTATGGCTTTGGTCTTGGATTGGCAGTAAGTGATTTTAACAACGATGGGTGGCCAGATTTCTACGTTGCCAACGACTACAATGCTCCTGACATGATGTGGATCAATCAAAAAGATGGCACATTTAAAGATGAAATAAAAAAGCGTACAGACCAAACTTCATGGTTCTCTATGGGGATTGACGTTGCAGATATTAATAATGATGGCCACCTCGACATAGGAGTTGTTGATATGTCCACACAAGATCATTATTATGGAAAAACATTGATGGCCCCGATGAGCCCTGAACTCTTTAGATATACGCAAGAAGAATTAAAGTTTCAGAGGCAACATATGTTTAACTCCATGCAGATCAATCAAGGAAATGGCACTTACTCCAATATCGCAGGTATGACCAAAACTCTGAGTACCGAATGGAGTTGGGCTTCACTTTTTGCAGACTTTGACAACGATGGTGACAAGGACTATTTTGTATCAAACGGTTATAAAAGATGTCATAGAGACAATGATTTTAAAAACAAGTTACTAGAGTTAAGAAAACAAAATAATAACGATATACCTCCAAATTTAAGGCAAGAGTTGTATGACCAGATCCCTACTTACAAAAGTAAAAATATGCTCTTTAGAAACGACGGGTATGCTGACTTCAAAAACAAAGCAGAAGAATGGGGAGTTGACGATGCCTCTTTTTCAAATGGAGCAGCCTATGGAGACTTGGATAATGATGGAGATCTTGACCTTGTAGTAAATAACATTGACGATTTTGCATTTATCTACCGAAATGAATCCAAAGCAAACTACTTGCGACTAAAACTTATAGGAAACAATTATCCTTATGGAACAAGAGTGTCTATTTATTATGGAGACAAAAAACAACTTCAAGAATACAATCCTGTGAGAGGATACCAATCTAAAGTCGAAGATAAACTTCATTTTGGGGTTGGACAGATAAGTATAATCGATTCAATGATTGTAGTGTGGCCAAACCAAAAAGTAGAAAAAGTATTTAATCTAAAAGTAAATCAGCTCGTAAACGTAGATTTCAAAAATGCCACTAGACAAAAAGTCTATCGCAATTCAGGAAAGAAGGTTTTGTTTTCGCCTGCCAACCCAATAGATTTTAGACACAAGGAAAACAAATTTGATGATTTCAAAAAAGAAATTCTTCTTCCTTACAAGCAGTCAACATTAGGACCGTTTGTGGCTCATGCAGATGTCGATGGTAATGGTTTGGACGATGTATATATAGGAGGTGGGGCTGGTCAACCAGGAGCACTTTACTTACAAAAGGCGGGTGAAAAATGGAGTAAGTCGTCTACTGCTGCTTTCAAGAAACATGCAGGAAGTGAGGATATGAAATCATTGTTTTTTGATGCTGACTCTGATGGGGATCTCGACCTATATGTTGTGAGTGGAGGAAGTGAATTTAATGAAAACCAAAGAGTACTTCAAGATCGACTTTATAAAAATGATGGAAAAGGAAACTTCACTGACAATAGCAATGTTTTACCCGATTTAAAATTTTCAGGCATGAAGGTTACCAATGCGGATTATGATGGCGATGGCGATCAAGACCTATTTGTTTCAGGTAGAATCATCCCTCAGAAATACCCTTATCCAGCAAAGTCCGTTTTGTTAGAAAACAGAAAAGGGAAATTTGTTGATGTTTCTGATCAACACGATAAAGCCTTGAGCAATGCGGGAATAATCAATGATGCTATTTGGATGGATGTGGATGAGGATAAAGACCTTGATTTATTGATAGCAGGAGAGTGGACTGATATCAAGTGTTTTGAAAACAAAGAAGGAAAGCTGAGTCTATCAGATAAAACCATTGATAAAAAAGGTTGGTGGTTTAGCTTGGAGTCTGCAGATGTAGACAATGATGGAGATTTAGATATTATCGCAGGCAACTTAGGTTTGAATTCCAAATTTTCAGCTTCAGACAAAAAACCTTTTAGGGTATACGCCAATGATTTTGATGGCAACGGTACTTGTGATGTAGTGCTAGCCAAAGAGTACAAAGGAAAAGAGGTTCCTGTGAGAGGTAGACAATGTTCTAGCGAACAGATGCCTTTTATTTCTGAGCAATTTGAAACATACTCAGACTTTGCCAATGCAAGCATTACAGATATTCTTGACTTAGACAAATTGGAAGAATCGATAGCCTTGGAGGCAAATTCTTTTGAATCTTATGTTTTTATTAATGATGGGAATGGAAAATTTAGTTCCTTTGCTTTACCCAAACAAGCTCAAGCTTTTCCTATCTGGGGAATAGAAACGCATGATTTAAACAATGATGGGTTTCTAGACATGATTCTTACTGGCAATATTTACGGTATGGAGATAGAAACTCCAAGACTTGACGCAGGCAAAGGTCTCGTGTTGTTGAATGATGGTAAAGGTGGCTTTAATCCTTTGACTCCACAAGAAAGCGGAATTTTAATAAAAGGAGATATGAGAGATGTTGCTCTGTTAAACTCGACGGAAAACGAGAAAATATTGGTCACTACCAGAAACAATGAAAGTGTCTTAACCTACAAGTTTAATGATTAAAGGATAGTATGAAAATTCTTATGGTTTGTCTAGGCAATATATGCAGATCTCCACTTGCACAAGGTGTAATGGAGCACATTGCTATGCAAAAAAAGATGGATTGTACTATTGATTCGGCTGGAACGAGTTCCTTTCACAACGGGCAACCACCAGACCCTAGATCTATTGCTGTTGCTAAAGACAATGGGATAGACATTACGCACCAAAGATCTCAATTACTGGTTGCATCTGACCTTGATCAATATGATTATATTTTTGTCATGGATAAAAGCAACTACAGGGATACCGTTGCTTTAGCCAGCACTGAAGATCAAAAAGAAAAGATTAAGTTATTTCTTGAGTTTGGTGGCAGTGATATCCTAGAAGTTCCTGATCCTTATTACACCTTAGGATTTGATTATGTTTACAATCTAATCAGTGAAGCATGCCAAATAATTTGCGATAAAATCATTGCGGAACACAATCTATAACTTTCAATACATGTATCAAGCTACCTTTGGTAATTTCGAAAATAAACCATTAGTTCTTATCTCTCTCTAAACACTTTTGGATTTACACCATACCATTTCTTAAATGCTTTCTCAAAAACACTTCGTTCAGAATAAGCCAACAATTCAGATATTTCTTGAATCGACAAGGTTGCATCAGAAAGGTACTTCTGAGACAATTCTCGGCGAATATTCTCTTTTATCATTCTAAAAGAAGACCCTTCTTCTTTTAATTTTCGTTGAAGCGCACGCACGGTCATCTCCAATTTAACGGCGATTTCATCGATTGAAAAACTAATATCTTTGAATAGAAAAAATTGTACCCTAGATTTCATCCCCTTTTCTTCGATAGTGATAGAACTTTTCAATCTGCTAAAGAAAAATTGTTCGTTACTGATGTACTGGGCAATATCGAATGAAGAATCAAAGCGTCGTTTGTATGTAATTTCAAGTGAGCTTTTTGTTTTTTCAACAATAGGTTTTTCGTTCAAAAATGTTTTTAAAAGTCTATCTACAAATCCGTGAACTATATTTAGAAACGGAGTGAATATTTCTCTATAATTCAACAGTAGTATTTCATTAATACTCAATTGCATGAAAAAAATTCCTGCTTCTATTCTGTGGTCTATCTTAATAAAACTCACATCATTTATTATGGGCATGTCAAAACCTATGTTGAATTTAAACAACTTTGCCAACCATGAGTAATGGAATTCATGTATCTTATTTCCAAGCATATAGAAATCATCCTCTGAAAAATTTGCACCTTGACAAACACGAATAAAATCGGAAACCACTTTTATTTCAATCTTTGGATTATTATTCATTTCATCCAAGGACACTTTTGATACTATTTTTTCAAATTGAGATACATTAAGTGAAGAAGCCACTTTCATCGTATTCTGAACAATAAATGTGAAAGCCCTTGCAGAAACAAATAGTTTTTTGTCTTCAATATTTTCAGCTACAAGGTTTTCATTCATAAGTCTAATATACTGAAATGAACCCAATGCTTTAGACAGAACAAATGTTGACAATTTCTCTTTGCCTAATAGGTGTAATCAATTATGCACAGACACTCAATTAATTTTAAAATAAAAACCTGCTGTCCGGCTTTCAGGCCACTACACATACAAAAAAATAAATGTGAAAAAAATATATCCTCTACATAGGGGCTACACCCTTTTTTCATGTCTTATTATCAAAGGGTGTTGAAAATTATTCAAAAAAATAAACCTGCTCAGAAGTGAGTAGGTTTTTTTTTGCCCACAAATGAAAATTCAGAGGTAACTTACTGGTTCTCGATAGTATTTTTCAGACTAAATAAATTCTCATATTGAAACAATGAAATTCAAGCCTGGATTTCAGGCAACTATACATACAAAAAATTAAATGTGAAAAAATCAATCCTCTACATAGGGGCTACACCCTTTTT
>CALFDU010000155.1 GCA_937950315.1 uncultured Saprospiraceae bacterium
GAAATAACAAAAGAAGAATTTCACATGTCAGACTTACATGGCAGAGGATACGATGTATCCAATTATACACCAGGTCTTTATATCATGTTGATTAGATACAGAGATCGTGAGTTTGCCCAAATACTAAAATTTGTGAAAGCATAACCATCGAGTCCCCTCTTATGGCTACAAAATCTTTGGCCATGAATCATTAAGTTTTCTGCACCCCAAAAAATTTAATTGATTAAAAAAGTTTGTGATGTACAACTTTAAATTATTTACTACCTCATTGTTACTTTGCTTGAGCACCGTGATGTTTGCTCAAGAAATTTGCGATAATGGCATCGATGATGACAATGACGGACTGATAGATCTCAATGATGATGAATGTATTTGCGACAACACCATTGAGTTAACCAACATAACGGGGACTATCTGTAACAACAATCTTATATTGACAATGGATGATCCAGACGCTGTATCCCACCAATGGTATCAAAATGGAATTGCCATCGCTGGTGAAACCAATGCTGACCTAGTATTGATGGAATCTGCAGATGTCGATGGAAATTACCAAGTCCTCGTCACAAAACCCGATGGTTGTTACTTAACCGAAAATCATGAAGTAACAGTAGAACTTTATGAGGTTTATTTAGGAGAAGAATACATCTGCGAAGGAGACACGGTCTTTTTTGGTGGATTTGCTCTGACTTTTTCTGGTTTTTTCCAGCATGATGCAATAGCTGTTGATGGTTGCGATAGTATCACTACCCTAACGGTAGTTGTCCAGACACCAACATTTGGACACATCAATGCTGATGTTTGCGATGGTCAACCTTTTGTTTACCATGATTTAAACACAGACGTACCAGGTGAATACGAAGTTGAACTTCAAAGTCTTGGTGGCTGCGATAGTCTGGTTACCGTAATACTAACCGAAGGCACACCAACAGATAAATTTGTTGATGCGACCATCTGTCCAGGAGAAACGTATGAAGACTATGGTATTTCAACAGATACACCTGGCATGTATGAAGCCATTGTAGACAACCCTCTTGGTTGTGATACCTTGGTTACGATAAATCTTACTTTGATCGACCCACCTACCATATCGGTAGTAGACGAGTTTTGCCCAGGAGACACATACAACGACCATGGTGTCATTACAGATGTTCCAGGCATCTACGAGTCAATCTTAGAAAACACAAATGGCTGTGACACCATTTTGACACTTGAATTATTTCAGACAACACCACCGAATAAATCAATCAACGCTAGTATCTGCGATGGAGAGATTTATGAAGAATACGGACTACAAGAAACAACAACGGGATCTTATGAAAGCATCATTCCTGCTTCACAAGGCTGTGACACCTTATTGACGATTGAGTTAACTGTAGAAACAGAGCCAATCGGTTTTATCACAGAATACATTTGTCTTGGAGACACCTACATTTTTCAAGACATAGAAGAAACAGAATCAGGAACATATTCCACTACTTATAACTATGGAGGTGTATGCGATAGTACTGTGAATGTTGAATTGATTGTTACGGAAACGATCGAATTGGATCTTGTAAGAACTTTATGTGATGGAGAGGTTTTTGACCAATTTGGAATCTTCGCAGATACCGAGGGAGAATACAACAATACCATTACAAGCCCAACAGGTTGTGATAGTATCATTACATTGAGTCTAAGTTATGCAGGACCTACAGAATCCTTTATTACGGAAGCGATTTGTCCTGGTACATCGTTTGAATTGTACGACATCAATGAAAATACTCCCGGTGACTACTCTACTATTATCCAAAATATTCATGGTTGTGATAGTACCATCAATGTGGCATTGAGCATATTACCAGAAGCAACAGAAGAACTATTCTTTACGATTTGTAAAGGAGATGAATTTGAATACGAAGGAACGAGCTATACAGATGAAGACATTTATTACAACAACTATATCAGTGAAAACGGATGTGACAGCACATTGGCCATCAACTTAACAGTTATTGAGCAACCAACTGCGTTCAGAGAGGTATTCATTTGTGAAGGAGAAATATTTGAGTATGGGCCTATGAGTGAAGACCGAGAAGGCCTTTACGAATTCATCATAGAAAATCCAGGAGAATGCGACAGTATCATTACGGTGCAATTGTTTGTCGTTGAACCAGGAGAAGGTGTAGAACTTGCCTATTACCATACCGTTAATTATGGAAATCCGATAGACATCAGCCCAGAATTCATGGGAGAAGGTGTGACAGATATAATTTGGATGAATGAAGAAGGAATTGAGATCGGAACAGGACCAGTATTAGAAGATTTCATGACACTCAACGATACAAGTATCTTCCTCAATGGAACAGATGCCAATGGTTGTCCAGTGGAAGCTCGGGCCATCATTGATGTAACTTTGGAGATAGATATATTTATTCCTAACATTTTTACACCTGATGGAGATGGAGACAACGACACTTTCCAGGTTTATGGAGGGCCGACTGTTTCCCAATTAAAAGAAATATACATTTATGACAAATGGGGAGAATTAATGCACAGTGCCAAGGACGTTCCAGCTACCGATGAATATATCGGCTGGGATGGAATGTTCCAAGGCAGGCGGGCGACGCAAGGAGCTTATGCCTATATTGCCATTTTTGACATTGTAACTGGCGCTGAAAAGACCGTTACAGGTATGGTGACACTTGTTTATTAACCAAAACACATCACTATAATTTTCATACCTAATCAATTAAATTTTAAAAGGGAACATGGCTTCGGCTTTGTTCCTTTTTTTATTAGTATTGACTGATTCAAAAATCAAAAGCTGGATTGACATATGACTTTTTCCCATTTTGCTCAGGGCAAATATTTTAAATTACTTCCCTACTCGATTGCCGACTTTAACCAATAGAAAAGGATGTTCATCCCAAGGACAAATTATTTTGGTTCTGTCGATTGAAAAATTATAATAAAAAAAGGAGAGTCAGTACGCCACTGCTCTCCTTTCTTCTTTGCTCAAGGCAAATATCTAATAAAACTCTATGACTATCTTATCTATTTCTTACTTAAGTACCAATTTGATGTCAAGATCAAACTCATCATAAATTGTGTTATCTCCTAAGTTATCAAAGAAACTACCTGATCCATATTGTACACCAAATTTTGATCTATCGATTTTGGTTGAAGCTGTTGCAACATTATTAGCAAACATAGCATTGAATGCTATTTCTTCTGTTGATTCCTTAATGGTCAAGTTTCCTATGATTTTGTAATCACCAGCCTTTCCTCTTGAAACAACTTTTGTGATTTCAAACTTTGCAGTTGGGTATTTAGCAATTCCAAAAAAGTCAGGAGAACTCAAGTGACCAACCAACTTCTGCGCTGTTTCACCATCCAAATCCGTAGAACTGATTGTGCTCATATCAATCACAAATTCTCCTCCTACTAATTTATCTCCTTCATAATCCAATTGACCTTCTTTGATTCTAATTTCACCTGTGTGCTCTCCAAGCACTTTATATCCTTTCCATGTGACTACACTTTCTGAGATTACTACATCTTTGGTAACTACTTCACCTGGGTTGTTCATCCCCATTGCTGCAAATAAAAATAAAACTATAAATTTCATCATTCGATTTTTTAATGTTTAAACATTGATTATTATAAAAAAATACTACTTCCTAAATTTGTCTAACAAAGCACTGAGAGAATCTGCCTCCTTGATGGAAAGACCTGTACTTTGTTTAAGCCATATCGCGTTTTTTTTGTCAATGACTTTAAGCACACTTGAGGCTTTTTCTGTAAGACCGACGTCCACTTTTCGGTGGTCAGACTCACAGGTAGTCTTCACTACAAAACCTTTCTTCTCTAGTCTATCCACAATCCTAGACACGTCAGACATTCTATCCAACATTCTTTCTCTGATGATTGCTGTTGATAATGGCTCTTTAGCTCCTCTCAATATCCTCAGAATATTAAACTGCTGCATGGTCAAATCAAACTGACCGAAATGCTTCTTTTGTAATGTCTTCAACCAAGCACCAGTATACACCATGTTTACCAACACCCTCTCGTAGCTGTTACTAAATGGTTTACGCTGTCCTATGGCTTTTTCTATATTCACAATGCAAACTTAATGTTTAAACATCAATGTTGCAACATTGAAATTAAAAAATTTGCTGATTCACTCATAACATCATGGTTATCAACTAGATATAACCTGAAAAAAATTATGAATGCTCCAAACAAATGAGAACGATGGTACTCAGAACCATCAATAATTCACAATTCATCCATGATTTTCATTACATTTATAATCACAGGAAACAACAAGCGTTAAGTATAAATAGTACCTAAAAGAATTAAAACATAACAACAGAGGCAAGCTTTCCACTTCGTTATTGTTGCAAGACATAGAATATATATTATGAAAAAAATCCTACGGGTCTCAGTACTTTTTTTTGGCTTGGCTTTGTTCACACAATGCCAAGAAGACTTGGTTGTTTCCGAAATGATGGATATCGAGCCAATTGAAACAGCAATGGACACAATTGAAAATACAAATCCTACAGGAGAAGAAAATTATCTATCATTAGATTCTGACTATATTTTCGATCAAGAAAAACTTCCAACATTTGAGTTGACCATTCCGGAGAGTAATTTAAATGTAATCAACAATGATCCAGCAGCAGAGCAATACGTCGAAGCATCACTTACTTATGAAGGAGAAACGATTCATCCCGTTGGAGTGCGATACAAAGGTTCGATTGGCGCATATGTCAATTGTTTATCAGGAGGATCTTGGTCCAATCCATCTGGCTTTAAAACCTGTACCAAGTTATCAATGAAAGTCAAAATCAATTGGGATGGAAGAGAAGATCATTTCTATGGACTGAAGAAATTACAATTTCATTCAATGAACCTCGATCCATCTCAGATGAGAGATCGATTAGGATACTGGCTATTTGCAGAAATGGGTGTCCCTACTCCACGTGCTGTTCATGCAAGATTACTGATCAATGGAGAATTTGCTGGTTTGTTTATTTTGGTTGAACAGATTGACGGCCGATTTTCGAGACATCACTTTGATGATGAGGACGGCAATGTGTACAAGGAAATATGGCCTCTGAATGATCAAGGCAAGGTACAGTCAGACTTCCTTTATAGAGACGCACTTAAAACCAATGAAGATGAAAATCCTTCTTTGGGCATAATCAAAGGGCTTGCCATCGACCTAGATCAAGCCACCAATGACAATGACTTAAAATTGGCTCTTGCCAAATGGATGGATGTCGAAAAAACCATCGCCTATGCCATGGTGGACCGCACGATCAAACATGATGATGGACCATTTCATTGGTATTGCGGTGGCGGTGGTTGCGCTCCTCATAATTTCTATTTAATAGAAGAACCTAACAATCAAAAGATAAACATCATTCCTTGGGATTTAGACAACGCTTTTGAAAATATAACAAACAACAACCCTGTAACCAATATTTTTGATGAATGGGGAGAGACAAGCAACAACTGTGCACCATTCACCTCTGGGTTTTTTGGATTGCAGCAAAAGTCTGCAGCCTGTGACAATCTTGTTTACGGAATGAGTTTGTATTCAGAAGAATTCGAATCATTGAAGCAGGATTTCATTGATGGCCCATTCTCTGAAGCTTCAATCAATGACAGATTGGATAGTTGGGCCGATCAAATAAGAGAAGCTACTCTTCAAGCGGCGACAGAACATTCAGATGGCATCAGTATTGCTTCCTGGCAAAATGCAATGGATGAATTAAAACAACAATGCCAGATAGCTAGAAACTAATACTTGGTGTGATTTTGTATTAAGGCATTTATTCAAAATCTGAATCATCAATAGGCAGCAACCACTCTCCATCATTCCTATTAACTGCCCTCTTTTCCCACAACTCCGCATTTAGTGGATCCTTCTTAAAAGCAGCTTCAGTACTATTCGTTATTTCCAATAAATCGAAATAAACATCATCAGATTCAATATTTTCCGTAGTACCAATAAAATGATATTCTGCAAATTCTACCGTTTGTCCAGGATCAACCCTTATCGTGCTGGCAATCGTATCATCACTAAAGGAAACCATAGACCTTACGGTGACAATGTCTGTCCCATTGTTTTCAATACTATAAAAATAATTGAGCTCAGGGTCACATGACGTTAGAACAACCATCAATATTGTAAATAGTAATATGTTTTTCATGATTTATTTTTTGAACTAACGCCGCCGATCTGAATAACGTTGGTCAAAATCTTAAATTCAAAAATTAAGCTATGGTTAATCACCTATAGGACCTAGCTCAACGCCTTCACTATATGCTGCACGTATCTGATTCTTATTAAACGCTTGCTTTATCAATCCATATACCTCAAACGTAGCATCCCAATAATCATCAGGATGAATATAAGGACGTACAGCAACCACGATATTATGACTTTCATATTCCTCAATACCAATCGAAGCTTTTCTGTCTTTTAAAACAAAGACTGATTTCTCCAAAGCTTCTTCAATGGTTTGCTTCACTTTTGGGAAACTTTCTTCGTACGGCATGGTCACTTTTAACTCCAATCGGATATTACCTTCTGTGGAGAAATTGGTAATGATATTATCTGTAACCTGTCCGTTGGGTATGATCAAAGTTTTATCATTTGGTGTAACCAAAGTGGTATTAAATATTTGGATACTCGTACATTTTCCAAAATGGTCAGATACTTTCACCCAATCTCCTACTCTATATGGCTTCAAGAATAAGATGGTAAGACCGGATGCAAAATTCCCTAGGAATCCCTGCAATGCCATACCCACAGCAAATCCAGCAGCTGCAAGCAATCCTATTATAGCCGTCATCTCAACACCCAAAGTGCTAACCGCAAATAGGATGACCCCCAATTTCATGATTGTTTCCAGCAGTGAGCCTAAAAACTCCGCGATTTCTATATCAAGGCTTGATTTTGAAAATCCTTTCTTTAATAGCTTTGACACTTTTTTGACAACGTAAAACCCAATAACCAAAATGGCTACAGCCATCAAAACTTTAGGGGCAAAGGTCACTACCCAATCAATGAGCATTTCTGAATATTCCTTAATCTTATCTGCATCCATGGTTTCAATTCTTTTTATTTAAATTCTAAGATAAATATAGAAAAAAGGAAATGCTCAGCAACCTTCAATCGGATATTCTTTAACATAATTGATAAGAGTATCAAAAGCAATAAATAGCAATCCCGATAGTTCTTTATTTATTAATTCCAGGCAATATGAAATTCATTTACTTCCTTATGCTGTTTCCGGTATGGTCACAGGCGCAATCCATTACCACAGATCACTTTGAAGAAAAGAGATGGCTATTAAACAGTGGTATTAATTTACCAGCAGCAAAGTTTCATTTGACAGAGGCAACGGTTGATGATGATTCACAGGGTTTTCTTGAACTATTTTCGTCTTTTGGTGTAGGTCTAAGTATCAATTATGGAAGTGCAAAATTCACACGTAATCTGGAAAACAATAGAATCATCGAAGACCGGACTGAATTCACCAATCTAGTTGGCTTTCAATTTGGGATACTCTACTCAAGTAAGGTAAGTGAAATAGATCAAGGTCAAATCAATGTATTCTCAGTCTATTCGGGACTCAATATTCTAGACCTCCAAATGGGTGGAGGTTTTGAATTTGGTTCAAGAATTGACAATTCCAATGGTTGGTTTGTCAGTGTCTCTTATGGCATTCCAATTTACAAAATCACTGGTTCAGGATCGTATTTATTTAAACCCAAGGCCGCCAAAATAAAAGAGAAGCAAGTAGAATTTGCAAATTACGTAAATAGGATCTAAACCCTTTTTCATTATCTATGATTGGCTGTTGATGTAGGTAAGCACTTTATCAATTGGTTGAAAAGATCGTTTCACCAAAAAGATTGATCCAGTTATCATCGCTCACGCCCATCAAGGAGAATTTATAATTTTTATTGGGTTCTAATGCTGGAGTCGAAGTGGTATCCGTAATATTAAATACCACATTGCTCAAATCATAAAAAGTAAACTCAGTATCAACTGTATACGTTCCTGAAATCAGATTGCCATCCAAATCTGAAATTACTTGAAAGTAAATGAAGTTCTCATTGATGATTCCACTTGACCAAGTAAATGATGGTGTGACTCCATTCTCGTCAAACTCTATTAAGTCATGATTGACTTCCGTTGGCTTTACATTGGTCTTCAATCTTATGGCGTTACACTTATGAATCTTACCAGGGGTTTTGTATGTCACAATCCCCATTTTTTCACCGGAAAAAGGAGTATTGTTAAACTTCCTAAGATACCCATTAAACAGTGCTTCTTGATCCAATTCCTTGGCGATGTACTTTGAAAAATTAGCAGAATCCGCCACATTCTCTGCTTCAAAATACCTGAATTCTGTCGCACCTTCAATAGGATAAAAGACAACATCGGTTGGCTCTATGTCTGATCCTAATAAGCCATTTTCATTTCCTCCCGCACATGCCACAATATCACTCCCAATTTGCAATGATACATTTAGTTCCATATAATCCGAAAGGACATCTGCGTCCAAAGCAGGATCTCTATCACAAGAAATTGCCAGGAGCATAATTAATAGTGGAATCAAATTTTTCATCATAAATCAAAGGTATCCTTTCCTGTCCTTATTAAATTAACAATTGAAATATAGAAATGTTATTATTCATGAAGCTTGGGGATCGATTCTGTATTAAAAAAGACATTTACTTCGCAGAAGCAATCCTATTCTAGACTTTCAATCCATTCATGAAGCCGGTCAGTCCAAGTACTTAGATGCCCAAAACCTATTGCATGACCAAATCCATGACCCCCTTCTGGATAAATGTGCATTTCTGAATAAATCCCATACTCTACCAATGCTTTATAAAACAAAATACTATTCATAACCGATACCACTTTATCATCCGTTGCATGGATCAAGAATGTAGGAGGCGTGTTTTCATCAACATTGAATTCACTAGAATAGGAATCTATCATTGACTGTTCCGGATTCTCTCCCAACAGATTGTTCCTTGAACCAAGATGCGTGTACGTAGACTGCATCGTAATCACAGGATAAACCAAAATCATAAAATCTGGTCGAGCACTCAACGAATTGATCGGACCCTCTAGAAAATCTTCATCGTACCGCGTACCCAGTGTAGATGCTAGATGGCCTCCAGCGGAAAAACCCATTATACCAATTTGATCTTTTAATACATTCCATTTCTCAGCATTGTGTCTCACCAACCTAATGGCTCTTTCTGCATCTTGCATAGGAACTTTGTGTCCTTCAATTACTGATTCAGAAATGGGCATTCGATATT
This sequence comes from uncultured Saprospiraceae bacterium, assembly GCA_937950315.1. GTDB lineage: Bacteria > Bacteroidota > Bacteroidia > Chitinophagales > Saprospiraceae > JAHDBF01. Next base: position 9,346 of record CALFDU010000155.1, read on the forward strand.
TCACAACAAAGGCAGCAATTCCTTTGGAGTTTAACCACTTTGCAAATTCAACTCCTTCAACATCATAGGCCAAGCCTTGATACCCTCCTCCTGGAAAAATCACCATGGCCTTTCCCGTCGCTGTTCTTGTCAAAGGCAAATAAACTTCAAGCGTGGGCTCTTGAATATTCTCAATCCATAAAATATCTCCTTTTTCTTGTGTTTCAATTTCTTTTGATTCTTGACGATTTGGTATTTCTTCAGACCAAAGTTTTATGATTTCTTGACTACCTACGTAGTTGCTAAATAGCAACAAACCAATACTTAAAAAAATAGATTTACTCATGGCTATACTTTGTTACATGTATTTCTTAAAACCAATATCTCCGATGGTATTCTAATGACCTTTATTCAACATGTTTTGATTCAAGATCAAATAACGATTTTCACAAATTCCATACTTTCAATATCTTGCTCACTACACACGGCTCCAAGATAACCATCCCAATGAACCATATTTTTTAAAAACCATCTTTTCTCGTTCAAAACAATCTCGTTTTTTGTCACATCCAAATGTATCTGATGAAGGTAACTTAGTGTTAAACCAAGTGCCTTGATGATACTTTCTTTCCTTGTCCAAAACCAATAAAATTTTTCTAACGGATTTTCAGCTCCTTTGATTAAATCCCATTCCCTCTCTGAAAACATGGCATCAAAATCCGAAAAATCAATTGGTTTTATCTTTTCTATGTCGACACCCACCCTTCCCACATTTGCGAAAGCACAGATAACTTGATGATCAGAATGCGAAATATTAAAAGCTACTCCTGGAAGCAACGGCTTACCACTGTTCTCATACGTCAGCTTTTCCAAGTCAATGCCATCCGCATGTATGTCCAACCCATGCTGTAATAAAATTCGTCCGGCCACATAATTAGAGGCACTGATTTCTGACTTGTATCGAAACGCCCTAGCTTGACAAGAATAAGGCAAGCGCTTAATCATTTGCGGAAGCGACATTTGCGCAAGCATAGAAGATGAATCAGTCCAATAAATGCTTAAATTCATCGATATTTCCTTTTTCTACCCATATAATTCCATAAAAACGATTGATTTCGCACACCTAACGGAGAACACAGCATGCTCATCAAATAAAATTAATAATTAATCTACTTAGTGCCCGATGATTCAAAATATCTTCTTTTCTTTGTGTGGTACTGAGAGAACTAAAAAATTACCATACGTGTCAAAAGTAATGATTTAGCCATGATAACCAAGGAACTCATTATTGAAACAGCCACAAAACTGTTCATGCAACATGGAGTTAAGACCATCACAATCGATCGCATTGTGAAAGAACTCCGTACTTCCAAGCGGACCATTTACAATCATTTTGAAGATAAAGTCGCGCTTTTGGGAGCTTGTCTTGATGTGTACAATACAAAGGTGCGTGCAGAAAATGAGGAGGTGATTAAGTCTGCGAGTAATGTCATCGAGGCCATGGGTTATCTCCACCAGAAAATTGTACGTCGATCATATAATACCAATCCAAACTTCTTTAGTGACATTCTGCATTACTATCCGGGATTGATCAATGCATCATACCAAAGAAGCGGTAACTACGCACACCAGCAATTGATTCACTTAGCTGCAAAAGGGATAAAGGATGGTGTATTCCAAAAAGACATGGACGTGGAAGTGGTTGGTAAAACCGTTTTATCATTGTTGAAACTATTGAAGGACAACGAGAAATTTCCAATTACAGAATTTAGCAAAGAGAGATTGACTTTTGGTATTATGGTTCCCTACTTGAGAGGCCTGTGCACTGAAAAAGGAATCAAATTATTACACATACAAGAAGAACTTTTTAGAGTCACCATATAGACAGAACTAACCTGTTCCTAATTTTTAAAACCACCGTTGAATGAATATAAATTCGTCTTTAAAGAAAACACCGATTGCAGTCATAGGACTATCAGCGATGTTTGCCGATGCAAAGAATATTGAGGAGTATTGGACCAACATTATTCAATCTAGAGATAGTATCAAAGATGTACCAGCCAACCGTTGGCTCATTGAGGATTACTACGATGAAGATATGTTTGCACCAGATAAAACCTATTGCAAGCGAGGTGGTTTCCTTCCAGAAATAGATTTCAACCCATTGGAATTTGGCTTGCCGCCAAATATTTTAGAAGTCACAGACGCATCTCAATTACTCGGATTGGTCGCAGCAAGAGATGCATTGGAAGATGCAGGATATGGGAGAACATCTGAAAAATTTACTACTGCATTAAAAGCAAAAACAGGGGTTCTTCTCGGTGTCGGCGGAGGACAAAAACTAATCACACCTTTAATAGCAAGATTACAATATCCGATCTGGGAAAGAGCATTGCGTGCATGCGCCGTGGCGGAAGAAGACATTCCTATGATCATTGAAAAAATGAAAAGTGCCTACATCGGATGGAATGAAAATTCATTTCCTGGCCTACTTGGTAATGTAATCTCCGGTCGTATCACCAATCGATTTGACTTAGGTGGAATCAATAGTGTGGTAGATGCTGCCTGTGCCGCTTCTCTTAGTGCCATCAAAATGTCTCTGAGCGAATTGGTAGAAGGAAGATGTGATATGATGTTAACGGGTGGTGTCGACACTGACAACTCCCCATTCATGTTTATGTCCTTTAGTAAAACGCCTGCCTTTTCTAAATCAGGAAACATAAGTCCATTCAGTGACAAGGCTGATGGCATGTTGATCGGTGAAGGAATCGGCATGTTGGTATTGAAGAGATTGGAAGACGCAGAAAGAGATGGAGATCAAGTATATGCAGTTATAAAAGGAGTGGGTACCTCAAGTGATGGACGATTTAAATCTGTCTATGCGCCACGACCTTCTGGACAAGCATTGGCTATGACACGTGCGTATGAAGATGCTGGATATGCTCCTGACACTGTCGGACTACTCGAAGCACATGGAACAGGAACTGGAGCAGGCGATCCTACTGAGTTTACATCCATGCAGATGGTTTTCGGTGCCAACAATCCTAAGAAGCAACACATCGCCCTGGGTTCTGTCAAGTCTCAGATCGGTCATACCAAATCTGCAGCAGGGGCCGCTGGAATCATCAAGGCCGTTCTTGCCTTACACCACAAAGTATTACCGCCAACCATCAATGTAGAACAACCTAACTCAAAGTTCAATATTGAAGATTCAGCAATCTATATCAATACGGAAGCCCGTCCTTGGATTAAGAATGGACATCCTAGACGCTCTGGAGTAAGTGCTTTTGGTTTTGGTGGCATCAATGTGCACATCACCATGGAAGAATACCAAGGTCAATCAAAAGAAGAATATCGATTACACGAACCTTACAAATCAATGCTTTTGCAAGCAGATAGTCCTGCACAATTGCAGCAGTCGATCCAGGAGAATCTTGAAAAACTCAATAGTAGTGAAGGTGATGAAGCATTCAAACAATTGGCTGCATCAAGTAAGAACACCAAACTTATCAAAGAAAATGCACGTGTTGGTTTTGTTGCAGCTTCAAGACAAGAATGCATTGACAATTTAAATACAACCTTGTCTCAAGGCCTTTCGGCAAATGCGTGGACCCATCCTAAAGGCATCTACTACCGTGCCACTGGCATTGACATCAGAAACAAGAAAGTGGTTGCCCTGTTTGCAGGACAAGGTTCGCAATATGTAGGAATGGGCAAAGAGATGGCAAATGCTTTCCCAGCTTTGTCGCAAACATTTCAACGAGCAGATTCATTATATGAGCAAGGTGGTGACACTCCCCTTTCAAGCAAGATATTCCCTATTCCAGTTTTCAATAAGGAAGAAAGCAAAGAGCAACAAAAAACATTGACCAAGACCCAGTATGCACAGCCTGCAATAGGCGCATTGAGTATGGGGCAATACAAAACGCTAAAGCAGGCGGGATTTGAACCACATTTTACCGCTGGTCACAGTTTTGGCGAACTGACGGCTTTGTGGGCAGCAGGTGTCTATGATGACGATACATTTTTACAATTAGCAAAGGCAAGAGGTGAAGCCATGGCGATTGACAATCCAACGGCGGATGCGGGAACCATGTTGGCTGTGAAAGCTCCAGAGAAGGAAGTGGCAGACGCAATCAAGAATCTTTCAGGTGTGCTTATCGCAAATGTAAATTCCAACAAGCAAGTAGTACTTGGAGGAAGTACGGACGCCATTCAGATCGCTGAGCAGCAATTAAAAATAAATGGATTCTCAGTGGTTCCCCTTCCGGTAGCCGCTGCATTCCATACAGATTTTGTCAAGCACGCACAGGTACCATTTTCAAATTTTGTAGATCAACAAAATTTCAACGCTCCTCAAATTCCTGTTTACTCTAACACAACAGGCATAGAATATCCTAGAGATGTGGAGACTTTGAAAACAATGTTGAAGTTTCAAATCTTGAATCCTGTTTTATTTAAAAATCAAATTGAAAATATCCACAATGCAGGTGGTCGCATTTTTGTGGAATTTGGACCAAAAGGAATATTGTCCAACTTGGTTAAGAACATATTAGATGGGAAGGAGCACCACACCGTTGCCATCAATGCTAGCGCTAAGAAGGACAGTGATTTACTGTTCCGCCAAGCAGCCATACAATTACAAGTACTCGGTTTACCATTAAACAACATCGATCCATACAAGCGTGAAATTGCTCTACTACCTCCAAAGTCCAAATTAACAGTGGCCTTAAGTGGAAACAATTATGTATCAGCGCCAACCCAGAAAGCACATCATGACTTGATGAATGACGGCTTCAAAATTTCTGGTGGCGCAAGCAAGGTGGTAGAAAAAATTGTGACCGTAGAAAAAATAGTAGAAGTGCCTTCTACAAACAACATTAGTATCCAATCCGAAAATGAAGAAGAAATCATGAATAAAGAAATCATTCAATTAATAAAATCGACCCTTGATGCATTCAAGAGCAATCAGACAAAATCATTGGCGATTTTTGAAAAATACATGAACGATCAAAATCAACAATCACAACAATTGTTGAATATTTTATCCAACCAAATTGGTGGAAACAATGGTGCTCTAAGCAACACTTTATCTGCACCTGCACCAGCTTCAATTCCTGCTGTTGCCCAATCTTTCCAAAGTAATGGAAGCAACGGGCGCACCGCAAGCAATGGAACACAAGCTACCACAAGCTCCAACGGATCGACTGGACACCAGACTGTCCGTGTAAGTCCAACACCTGCACCTGCGACCAATGGAGCAGCACTGGACTTAAGCAAATTGACAAGCATGCTTCTTGAAGTAGTGAGTGAGAAAACAGGTTATCCAGCAGAAATGCTAGAGCTTAACATGGACATGGAAGCTGACTTAGGAATTGACTCGATCAAAAGAGTAGAAATATTCGGTGCATTGACCAAGAAGTACCCAGCCATCTCAGGAATCAATCCAAATGAGTTGACGGAATTGAGAACGCTGGACGAGATTGTCAATTATGTTGGAAACAATGCCGCATCGAATGGCCAAGCAACACAGACTGCAACTCAACCTGCACCAGCCACAACTACTGCCGCAGCTTCACCTTCTCCAACTCCTACTGCAACTACTGCCACTGCACAAAGCAATGGTATGGACGTAGGTGTTTTAACCAACTCTTTGCTAGAAGTGGTAAGTGAAAAAACAGGCTATCCTGCTGAGATGTTAGAATTAAATATGGACATGGAAGCAGACTTGGGAATCGACTCAATCAAAAGAGTAGAAATATTCGGTGCATTGACCAAGCTACATCCAGAAATGTCAGGCATCAATCCTAATGAATTGACAGAGCTAAGAACCTTACAAGAAATCGTTGACTTCGTAACAAGCAACGGATCAGGCAATGGAACAACAGCTGCACCAGTGGCTGCTACTATCGCAACTCCTGTTCAAACTCAAGTTTCTTCAAATGGGAATGGATCAACTCAAGCATCAGGCAATGGTATGGATGTAAGCGTTTTAACCAAATCTTTGCTAGAAGTAGTAAGTGAAAAAACAGGTTATCCTGCTGAGATGCTAGAATTGAATATGGACATGGAGGCTGACTTGGGAATTGACTCTATCAAAAGAGTTGAAATATTTGGCGCATTGACCAAGTTGCATCCTGAAATGTCAGGCATCAATCCTAATGAATTAACAGAGCTAAGAACCTTGCAGGAAATCGTTGAC
>CALFDU010000156.1 GCA_937950315.1 uncultured Saprospiraceae bacterium
CCTTTGATTTACCCCAATCCAATAGAGCCTTTTCCGCTTTCCTTTTAAACATGTAACAAAAATAGGGGTTTTAATCCAATTTTGTAACAGATACAGGGTTAATAATTGGATATTTTGTAACGAATACAGGGTTAAATTTCACGTATTTTGTAACAGATACGGGATTATTTTTTGAATATCTTGTAACAAATACAGGGCAATTACTGCTTTCAAAGAGCAATTGAACTCGCATTAATTCAATAAAACCTCACAAACTAGACTGTAATCAGTACAGACTATAAACCGAGTGCATCGTTGATCAACTTGGCTTGAAGCTTTTCGTGAATGTACTTAAATCCGGTAGCTGGTGATGCACTTGCTTTTTTGGATACCAACTCGATATCTAGATTTCTCCAATATCTCATCAAGTAAGACCAAGCTCCCATATTGGAAGGTTCTTCTTGTACCCAAAACTTTTCTGCTCCTTTGTATTTCTTAAGAATGGCATCAACCTGATCTTGTGGGAACGGATACAACTGCTCAATTCTTACTATGGCAACATCGTCTTTCTTCTCTTCTATCTTCTTAGCAAGCAGCTCGTAGTATATTTTTCCAGTACAGATCAATAATCGTTTTGCAGTACCTTTTGCTTTTGGATCGTCCATGACTTCTTGGAACTTGCTATCACCGATAAATTCATCTTTTGAAGAAACCGCAAGTGGGTGTCTTAATAAAGATTTTGGCGACATGTTTACAAGAGGCTTTCTAAAGTTCCAAGCGAGCTGTCTTCTCAATGCATGGAAGATATTTGCTGGTGTAGTAACATTGGTCACAACCATGTTGTCCTCAGCACACAACTGAAGCCATCTTTCCAATCTTGCACTTGAGTGCTCAGGACCCTGACCTTCTTGACCATGCGGTAACAACAATACCATTCCATTCATTCTCTGCCACTTGGATTCACCTGCTGAAATAAACTGATCAACCATGGTCTGAGCTCCGTTGTAGAAATCACCAAACTGTGCTTCCCAAAGAACCAATGAATGCGGAGCTGCCATCGCATACCCGTACTCAAATCCCATCACGGCAAACTCAGACAATAAACTATTGAAGATTCTAAACTTACCTTGGTTTTCTTGAAGGCCGTCGAGCAGATTGTATTGCTTGAAATTCTTGGCATCGTTTAACACAACATGACGGTGAGAGAATGTTCCTCTCTTGACATCTTGCCCACTCATCCTTACGTCTTTTCCTTCCATAAGGATAGAAGAGTAAGCCATCAATTCTCCAAAGTGCCAATCAAGTTTATCTGCGTCTAGCATTTTATTTTTTGACTTTTGAAGTCTCTTCATTTTAGAAAGAGGCGTCATGTCTTTTGGAAACTCGACTAGATGATTTAATATTTTATCTCTCGTAGCTGCATCAATCCCAGTCACTGGAGAGGCCTTAAAGTCATCTGCCGTTGTTGGCATCTTCATTTTCTCCCAGTTCTTTTCTGGCTCTTGCAGTTGATATGGAATATCATTTTCTTTTACTGTATTCAATCTATCTTGAAGTACATCCCAGAACTCCTTCTCTAATTTGACACTCAATTCATTTTCTGCATCTCCACGCTTCACCAATTTTTCATGGTAGATCACACGTGGGTCTTTATGGTTCTTGATGTACTCATACATTTCTGGCTGAGTAAACTTAGGATCATCTCCTTCATTATGACCATGCTTTCTGTAGCAGACCATATCAAGGAATACATCGTTGTTAAATTTCTGTCTGTAGGCAGTAGCAAGCTCAGCGGCAAATACAACCGCGTCTGGATCATCTCCGTTCATATGAAAAACAGGAGCTTGCACCAATGAGGCCACACCCGTACAATAAGTAGAAGATCTTGCATCGTCAAAGTCAGTGGTAAATCCAACTTGGTTGTTGATGACAAAGTGAATGGTTCCTCCTGTATAGTAACCATCCAATTGACTCATCTGCACCACTTCGTATACAACTCCTTGACCAGCGATGGCAGCATCACCATGTATTAAGATAGGAAGGATCTTATCGTAATCACTATTGTACAACATGTCTGCTTTGGCTCTAGAATATCCTTCTACTACAGGATTGACTGCTTCTAGGTGAGATGGATTTGGAGCCAATTTCAAGTGAACCTCTTTCCCTGAGTTGGTTTTTTTCAAGGTAGAAAAGCCTAAGTGGTACTTTACATCACCATCACCAAAACTTAGATCTTCAGGAGTCACTCCTTCAAATTCGTTGAAAATGGTTTCGTAGGTTTTTCCCATGATGTTGGCCAATACATTCAGTCTACCTCTGTGTGCCATACCGATGACTACCTCTTGCACATTCTCGTCTGCTCCTTGGTTGATGATGGCATCCAATGCAGCAATGGCAGTTTCTCCCCCTTCCAGTGAAAAACGTTTTTGACCTATGTATTTTGTGTGCAAGAATTTCTCAAAAATCACTGCACCATTTATCTTTCTTAAGATGTTCTTCTTCTTTTCAACAGAATGACCATAATCATCGGAAAGGTCTCTTTGCTCTATCTGTTCTCTCAACCAAGTACGCTTCTCTCTATTCTCAATATGAGCATATTCAAAACCTATGTTTCCACAATAGATTTTTTCTAACCTAGCAATAATATCTCTCAATGTGGCAGAGCCCATACCAAGTTCGTGACCTGCAGCAAACTTACTATCAAGATCTGCTTCTGTCAATTGGTAGTCACTTAGATTAAGATGTGGCTTTCTATCTTTTCTATTCCTGATCGGATTGGTCGTTGACAATAGGTGCCCTCTTGTTCTAAAGCCGTGGATGATAGATAATACACCAAACTCCTTGGCCATATCTACGGATCCTGCTGGAACAGGAATCGTGGCTAGAGACGCCGAACCATTGGCAGAGCCATTGGTATCACCATCATTGAATTCAAAACCATCAAAAAAGACTCTCCAGCCTTCTTCCACACTATTTCTATCATTTTTAAAGGCTTTATAGATCTGATCTATAAATTCTGGGTGGGCATTGGTTACGTACGAATAATCTTTCATTATATATCTATCTTCTATTTATCTCTATAGACTTAAAAACAAGCCAAAAACTTGACCAAAAGTACTTTTTTGGGAAAAGTATTTCTAAAAGTTTTAATATGAAGTGCAAAAATATTAGGAATTAACAGCTAATCTTTATAAAGAACTGCTTTTTATTGAAAATTATACTACATTTGCAGCCCAAATAAATAAGAAATGGCACACCACAAATCTGCAAAGAAAAGAATTAGACAGGATGCAGTTAAGCGTCTTAGAAATAGATATTACAAGAAATCTACAAGAACTGCTATTCAGAAATTGAGAGAAATGACTGATAAGAAGGAGGCTGAAACGTTTTTACCAAAAGTGATCAGCATGATTGATAGATTGGCTAAGAGAAATACTTGGCACAAGAATAAAGCTTCAAACCTTAAGGGTAAGCTTATGAAGCATGTAGGTAAAATGTAATTTTACTTCCAAAAGAAATAAAAAAGGCATCAGTTTAATGACTGATGCCTTTTTTTTATGTCTTTACCAACTTAAATCCTCATCCGCGTCGTCTGAGCTCGTTGGTTCTGCACTGGTTGCCACTTCTTCAGCAGGAGCTTCTGCCTCTGGTGTTGGGTTGGCTGCCTGTTCTGCAGCTTCTCTTGCTACGCTTTCTTCCCACTCTTTTTGCCTTCTTTCATAGATTTCATAATCAAAATCTGGCATCAGTTCTGTCTTAACATGATTGACTGTATCATTAAGACTATTCATGAATCGGTTGAAGTCTTCTTTGTAAAGAAAGATCTTATGTCTTTCGTAACCATCATCATTAAATTTCTTTGTACTCTCCGTTATGGTGATATAATAATCTTCACCTTTGGTCTTTCTTACATCAAAAAAGTAAGTACGTCTTTTACCTGCACGTACCTTTGATGAGTACACATTTTCTTTTTGAGTATAATCTTCGTTAGCCACTTCCCCTGAATTGAGTTGATTTAATTGTTTCTTTCGTAGTGAATATATAATCTATTCATGAAAATTTAACATTTTCACTACGTTAAAAATTGAATTAACTAAAAGATTTTTTTCTATACGGGGCTGTAATTCAATCAATTATGGGAGTCTACCAACTGATTTTGGTATTGTTCCGAATAAAAACCTTTGATTTTCATCAACTCCTCGTGCGTACCCATTTCCGCAATTTTACCTTCATCAAGGACAATGATCTTGTCAAAACTCAGCAAATTATAGAATCTGTGGGTGATAATTATTGCCGTTTTCCCTTTTAATGCAGTATCCAAATATGAAAGAATTGCATTTTCCGTATTGGCATCAACCGCAGAAAGACAATCATCGAGAATAACAATATCTGGATTCTTGATAAAAGCCCTGGATATAGAAACTCTTTGCTTCTGACCCCCTGAAAGCGTTACTCCTCGCTCACCAATACGCGTTTCATATCCTTCTGGAAAATTTAGGATGTCTTCATGTACAGAAGCCTGCTTGGCAAAATGCTCAATGTCTTCTTGAGTTGCATCTGCATTTCCAAAACGAATATTGTTACTCACAGAATCAGAAAACAAAAACGAATCTTGGGGCACGTATCCAATTTTATTACGCAATTCTCCTAAATGATGCTCTCGTATATCCTTACCATCAATCTTAATTACCCCATCAGTTGCCTCATACAACCTAAGTAGCAAGTCAGCTACCGTTGTTTTCCCTGAAGCTGTTTTCCCGATGATAGCAAATTTTTCTCCTGATTGTATCGTAAAGTTTACTTTATCCAAGGCTTTGATATTGGTATCTGGATATACAAAACTAACGTCTTCAAATTCAATACTTCCTTCTAGGATATTCGTTGACCCCTCTTCTGCTGTATTGTAGATCTGAGGCTCAACTTCCAAAAATTCATTGATCCTTTTCTGAGATGCTTCCGCTTCTTGAATGATTGATACCATCCATCCGATGGCAGTAAACGGCCAAGTGAGGATGTTGACATAGATAACAAACTCGGCCAATGTTCCTGCTGAGATTTCTCCAGCCATTACCATTCCCCCTCCGACATATATGGTTAATAAGGTAGAAAGGCTGATCAACAAGATCATCAATGGATAAAAATATGCGTTCACCTTGGCAAGGCTGATGTTTTTATTTTTGTATTCCTCACACTCCTCTTCGAAGTGTTGTGTGAATTTATCTTCCTTGACATAAGATTTTACCACTCTGATTCCAGAGAACACCTCCTGTGCCACTGAGTTTATTTTGGCCAACTGTTGTTGGATGATTGTACTCTTTTTATTGATAATGCTGCTTACATAATATATGGACACTGACAAAAATGGCAATGGCAACAATGTATACATACTCAACTTTGGGCTCACTGCAAGCATGGAGAATATAACCAAGAAAAAGGTAAATATTAGATTACTGCTATAAAGTAGAACAGGGCCTAGATACATTCTTACTTTATTCACATCTTCTGAAACACGCGACATCAAGTCACCTGTTTTGTTTACCTTAAAGAAAGCAGTATCCAATTTTTCGTAGTGTGCAAAAATATCTTTCCGTAAATCGTATTCTATCAGACGAGACATGACAATAAGAGTCTGTCTGGTAAAGTATAAAAACAGCCCACTGATCAGAGCAAACCCCATTACCTTAAAAGAAAACCATAGAATATCAGAACCATAGATATCAGAAAAACCAGCTGAGTCCGCAGATTTGGTTTCTACTTTTTCAAAAATAAAATCCAGCGATTCCCTAATGATTTTAGGAATCAACAATCTAAAGTAGTTGGTTAAGAAAACCAAAGCGACCCCACTGATGAGGTGCCATTTATACCTTAGAAAATACTTATTTAATACTTTTAAATTTTTCAGACTCCAAATTTACGTGTTCCTAATGATAAACATGCGAAGATGGAATACGTTTCACAAAGCAAAGTCTAAATAGGGGATTATTTTTTCAATTTTTGCTGCTTCTATACCCTTTATCTCTTTAAAAGCATCCCCATCTACAAAAGCGCCGTGTTCTTCTCGATAGGCATAGATCAACTTGGACATTTTATAGGAAAATAAGTAATGATCGGCCATCTGCTCTTGGGAGGCAGTATTGATGCGAATCTTATCAGGAGGACTAAGAATGGATAGTTGGTCTTTGATAGACAGGTAAGTACTATCAGTCATACCATATACTTCCAAAAGCTGGTCTTTGCGACTATACCCACCCAATATCGATCTGAATTTGATGATTCTCGATGCATACTTGGGTCCAATTCCTTTTACTTGAAGCAAATCTTCTTTGGTACAGCTGTTAAGATCATAAATAGAAAGAATCTTTTCACTACTCATTTCTTCTTTGGTAGCTATATCTTTTTTGTCAATGGTAAAATCTGATTCTTTCTTTTTTACAATCTCTCTATCTGGAGAAATAGCATATTCTTTTTGCTTTGTGCCTTCGTGGTATTGATGTTTTTCTGGGAACAGGATATGTTCGTTTATTTTCATTACCAAACTGGTATCAATTCCATAAATTGACAATACATCATCGAGTTCTTTGAATGATTTTCCAGCAGACCTAAATTTTACCCATCGTTCTGCTAGGTATTTTCTAAATCCCAACATTACCAGTGAATCTGCCGAAACTTTATTGGGATCGAAGTCAAAGACACGCCTATCTATTTTAGGTTTTGCTACTGTGGGTTTCGCCTTTTTGTTGTAATCAAATGTTTGTTTTTTATAAGGCGCTTTTGCTGGTTCAAGAAATTCTTGCATTTCCTCGTCGATCATAATATCGCTAAGTTGAATATCATAGACCGTCCCTTCATCATTGGGAATATATTGGATGACAATACCTAGCATCCCGATACTTACAATACCGAGCAATCCTAATATTTCAATACGAGAAAATTGTACTTGTTCTTTAAACCAGCCCATAATGAAGACCTTTCACTTATGTGGAAATACAAAGTAAGAGGTCAACAGCTTTTTGAAGTCACATACTTGACTGACTTATACCAAAGAAGAAATACAAAAGCAAGACTAAGGCTGTTGATGATCATGAATTCTCTTCAAGACAAACACAAAAAACAAGCATACTCTTTTAAAAGGTAACTGAAATTTCTTGGACCAAGTCTGGGTGCAAGCTCCTTGCTACTGGGCATGTCTCTGCAAGTTTTTTGAGAAGGCGAACTTGGTCATCTGTGTAATCTACATTTTTAGGCATTTGGATTTCTACAATGACTTTGGCAATTCTTCTTGGTTCGGATGCCATGACTTTGGTCACTTGAGCATAAGCTCCTTCCATAGGGATATCGCGCTTGGCGGCACCTATTCCCATGATAGAGAAGATGCAGCTCGCTAAAGCTGTTGCGACGAGGTCAGTAGGAGAAAAAGCTTGGCCTTTGCCATTGTTATCAACCGGCGCGTCTGTGATTAGCTGATTTGCTGAGCGGATGTGGGTTGCATGTGTTCTAAGTTCACCTTTGTATACTACTACTGAAGTCATTATTTATGTTTTGATTTTTCAGCGTCTTTGATTTCTTCGTATGAATCGTAACGCAAAATGATTTGTTTAACCAGGCGGTGTCTTACAACATCATCCGCTGTCAGTTGAAGGTTGGCAATACCATCGATGTTTTGTAAAAGTTTGATGGCTTGGGCCAAACCGGATTTTTGATTCCTTGGGAGATCGACTTGAGACATGTCACCGGTTATGATGCACTTGGCACTAGGACCAAGTCTGGTTAAGAACATCTTTATCTGTAATGAAGTCGCATTCTGCGCTTCATCCAGAATGATAAAGGCATTGTCCAATGTTCTACCTCTCATGAAAGCCAATGGGGCTACCTCGATGACACGATTGGTCATAAAGTAATTCAGCTTATCGGGAGGAAACATATCATCTAGTGCATCATACAAGGGTCTTAGGTAAGGATCAATTTTATCTTTAAGATCACCTGGCAAAAATCCAAGATTCTCTCCTGCTTCTACAGCAGGTCTAGTCAAGATTATTTTTCTAACCAATTTGTTTTTCAGTGCTCTTACTGCGAGTGCGACTGCTGTATAGGTTTTACCTGTACCAGCGGGACCAGTGGCAAAAAGAACATCATTGGTTTCAGACAACTCTACCATCTTTTTCTGGTTTCTAGTCTTGGCCTTGATTGCTCTACCGTTACGACCGTGGACGATGGCATTGCCGTTGCCACTATCTGAAACATTGTCTTCAGATACATCGTGAATCTGATTGCCTGTTACGAGGTCTGTCACTTCATGGTTGCTGAGGTGTCGACCGGATTTTGCAAATTTAATCATAGACTCAATCATGCGTTTCACATGTTGTGTCTTTTTGCTATCGCCTTTAATCTTGATTTTTTGTCCTCTTGAAGTGATGGTCACTCCGGGAAAAGCATTTTTAAGGATATTTATTTTCGAGTTTTTTTCTCCATATAGATCTCGTGGATCTACTCCGTCTAAGGTTAATTCTATTTCGCTCAATCATCGTTATTTAGATATCTAAAATAGCCTTTGTTGTTGTGCAAAGCAACTTGTGTCGATTATTGATGCTGTTTTTCCCTGAAAAAGCACCTTTGCCCCGACAAATTTGAGGAAAAGTGGCGTTAAAATGGAGCATGGATGACACGTATAAACATTTGCGGAAGCGTGAAAAGTCCCATAAATAGGGTCTTTCAGAGTGGTGTACATTTCATTGTCTGCATTGTCAGCAATTATTGAAGGAAATATCGACTATTTTCCTATTAATCAAAGAGATACATATTATAAAATAATCACATATAATCTTGGAAATTATAAATCAGTTCATAACTTTGAGAGATAGAATAAGAGTGAATGTCAATTATTACGCTTACTACAGACCTCGGACACAAAGATTACTACTTGGCTAAGTTGAAATCTTCGATCTTGAAGCACATGCCCCAGACTCATTTTCTTGATGTGAATCACGAAATTGAGTACCACGATATCCAGTTTGCTGCATATAGTCT
>CALFDU010000157.1 GCA_937950315.1 uncultured Saprospiraceae bacterium
ATAAATATTAAATTTAGATCTATGAAACCTAAGACAGAAGAATTACTTGAAGCCTTGTTGAAAGAAGTAAAGGACAAGGCCAGCTTCGATGAATTGAGTGATCAATTATTTAAAAGAGGCGTACAAACATTATTGAAAGCAGAAATGGATGCCCACTTAGGGTATCCCTCTGGAGAAAAGCCAATTAGCGATAATCAGCGTAATGGTTTTTCAAAAAAGACTTTAAAAACCTCAAAAGGTGATGTTGAGATTAACGTTCCACGTGATAGGAACTCTAGTTTTGATCCAGTGATTGTTCCTAAGCACAAAACAATGAGTCAAGAGATCGAAGATGTCATGATTTCACTCTATGCTAAAGGGATGAGTAATGCCGACATTATTGAATTTATAGAAACTACTTATGGAACTCAATACTCCACCTCTCAGGTATCAATAATTACAAATTCACTTTTAGAGGATATACGAAAATGGCAAACAAGGCCATTGGATGATCTTTATCCTATTATTTGGATAGATGCGATTCATTACAAAATCCGGGAGGATAATAAAGTTAAGTCAAAAGCAGCAATGATCGTACTTGGAGTAAATGTTTCTGGGCAACAAGATATCCTTAGTATTCACATCATGGAAAAAGAAACAGCCAGTGGATGGATGGAAATGCTTAACGACTTAAAATCGAGAGGCGTTAAGGATCTTATATTTTTATGCTCTGATAATTTAACTGGATTGGAAAAAGCCATTGAGGCAGTTTATCCGCAAAGTATCAGGCAAATTTGTATCGTACATCAAATAAGAAACTCTTTAAAATTCGTTTCCTATAAAGATCGTAAAGCCATCATAAAAAGTATAAAATCAATCTATCAGGCTGATAATTTAGAGATGGCAAAAGAAGCATTGGAAAGTTTCAAAAGTCAATGGGGTGAAAAATATTCTAAATCGGTTAAGTCGTGGGAAGAAAATTGGGATAACCTAACCGCATTTTTGAATTACCCACACGAAATCAGAAAACTAATTTATACTACCAACATTATTGAAAGCTTTAATGCATCATTGAGGAAATACACAAAAAATAAGAAAGTATTTCCTACTGATGATGCTGCTCTAAAATCAATCTATCTTGCTGCTATGAACATCAGAAAAAAATGGCAGAAAGCTCGTTTTGGATGGGCAAAAGTTTACAACCAATTGTATATTCATTTTGAAAACAGAATTTCTTAAACCAGATCTTTGTTCTTGGATTCTTTCTCATACACAAAATTTTGGCTGACCTCAAAAAAAGGCAGCTTGCTTTCGCAAACTGCCCTGAGTTATCTTAAAGAATAGAGATTACTTACCTCCGCCTACTTTCTCTTTTGCCATTTCTCCAGCACCTTTTGCTCCATCTTTTATCTTTTCTCCAGCACCTTTAACTCCGTCTTTGATTTTAGATCCAGCACCTTTGATTTTATCTCCAGCCCCTTTTAAAGCGTCTTTTACTTTATCAAGGAAGATTCTGATTCTCTTGCCGTCTTTGTCAAGGAAAGTACCATCTTCTGCAATCGTAAATTCACCCTTTTTGAAAATTACTTTGCCTTGCTCGTCTACAAGATCACCTGCAGCATTCACCATCAACTTGGCCTCCATTTTACCTTCAGGCACTCCGTCCATAGCATCCATGGAAGCATCACCCATTTTTTTGTCTCCATCATGACTGTGGTCACCTGTATGTACAGTTCCATCAGCATGCGTATGAGTATTTCCACTCGTTGTTGTTGTTGTTTTGGTTGTAGCTTTTTTACCAGCCATCTTGTCTGTTGCTTTGGAAGTAACTTCTTCTGTAGTAGTTGCAGTTTTTGAATCCGCAGTTCCTCTTCCCATAAACCACCATGCCAATCCACCAAGGACTACCAATGGTAGTAACAATTTAAGGAAACCACCGCCTCCTCCTTTTGGAGCAGCTGCAGCTGTCGCTTTAGCGGCAGCAGCGACATCATCGGTTTTCTTTGACGCAAATCCTAACATGCTCCCTATTTCAGCAGGCATACCATCTGCAACATATTGACGTTGCTCTCCCAACATATTTTTAAGCCCAACAGCATCCAATGCTTTGTTCTTAATTCTCTTTCCAATAAAGTTGATTGCAATAGGAGCCAAAAGACTCATCAATGATCCTGAAGAACCTCTTGTAAGTCCAGTTACTTTACCAAGAATATTCATGATCGATCCCATATTTCCTCCAAAAACAGAAGAAAGCAAACTGTTACCAGAATCCATCAGGCCTTTGGATTTATCTCCACCAAGAATATCACCTAAGTTATCAAGTAATCCTCCTGTATGCCCACCTTTTGTGATCAAGTCCAAAAGAGCTCCAGCGCCATCATTGGTAGCACCTTTTTTCATAAGTCCTCCAATCAATGCAGGAAGCATTGATCCCATTGCAGAACTTGCTTGGTTTTTATTAATTCCTGCTAAACCAGAAATCTGTCCTAATAAGCCATCGTCAAGATGGTCCGTTACTGTTTGAAGTAGATTGAAAGCCATTAATTCAATATTTAAAGTTAAGAATGTGTAAGTAGATACCTATGTAGGTATGTAAAAAGTCAGGTCTTAGGGTGTAGTACTATTATTTTAGACGGATTGGGATATTATAGTCACAGGGTATTGTACTATATTTACTATCTATTGTCTATGAAAAGCTCCTTAAATATAACTAATTCTAGCATTTAAATGAAAGTTCTTCATACCGCAGACTGGCATATAGGTAAAATACTACACAAACAACCTTTAAAAAAGGAACTTGAAAACTTCTTCACTTGGTTGCTATCCATCATATCCTCCGAATCCGTTGATGTCCTTTTGGTCTCAGGAGATGTCTTTGACTTGGCCAATCCTTCATCTAAAGACAGACAACTATATTACAATTTCTTAAGCCAGTTGAGTAAATCGAACCTCCATGTAGTGATTACTGGAGGCAATCATGATTCTATTAATTTATTGGATGCACCAAAGGAGATCTTAGAAAGTCTTTCGATTTCTGTCATTGGAGGAGCAAAAGAAAACATTATAGATGAATTGATTCCAATCAAAAGCAAAGAAGGAAATATAGAATTGGTTGTTGCCGCCGTTCCTTTCCTACGTGACAAGGATCTCAGAAACAAGAATACGGATCAAGTATATAAGGATCGAACCGAAGCGGTCAGAGAAGGAATCAAAAATCATTATGAGCAACTAGCAAACATTTGCGCAAGCGAATATAAAACCATCCCTACGATCGCTATGGGCCACCTTTATGCAAAAGGATCATTGACCAGTGATAGCGAAAGAGAAATTCAAATCGGTAACACTGCCGCTGTCGAATCCAGTATCTTTTCACCCATTTTTGACTATGTTGCTCTTGGGCACATACATCGACCACAGGTCATTGGTAAAAATGAAAACATACGATACTCCGGATCACCGATCGCTTTGAGTTTTTCAGAAAAAGAAGATAAGAAAATGGTGCTGTTGCTTGACTTACAAACCAAGAAAGAAGTCAAGGTAAAACCAATCATGGTTCCTAGATTCAGAGAACTTCAAAAATTCAAAGGCACATACAAACAGGTAGAAGAAAAATTAATAAATTATCACCCTGACTACGAATTAAAATCTTTTGTCGAACTTGAAATAAACGAACCAAGCTTCAATTCTAATATTCTCTCCAAAGTAGAAGCATTGGTTGATGAATACGAAGGATCAGAAAAATTCATCATTCTAAAACACAAAACCGTATTTGAAGAAGGAGCAAAAGACACTTCCGAACTTTTTACACATGGTCAAAATATTGAAGACCTGACTCCCATTGACGTGTTTAACAAACGTCTCGAGCAGGAGGAACTTGAACCAGATTTGGCTCAATCCATGAAAGATGCATTTCTAGAGATTCTCGAACTAGTCCAAACAGAAGAATGAGAATACTCCAGATCAGATTTAAAAACATCAACAATTTAAAGGGTGAACATGCTCCCGTTTCATTCAATGAAGAACCATTGAAGTCGGCAGGCATATTTGCCATTACAGGTCCTACCGGATCAGGCAAGTCTACCCTACTCGACGTAATCACCTTGGCTCTATTCAATAGAGTGCCGCGATATAAAAGTAAGATCACTAGAAAAGAGATAGATGACCTAGGTTCAATCATGACGCATCACACCAACGATGCGTATGCTGCAATAGACTTTGAAATAAAAGGCAATAGATTCACTTCAGAATGGAAGGTGTCAAAAAACAGCAAAGGTAAGTTGAATGATTATGAGATGTTTATTTATGATGCAGCTGGTACTCCTCTTGACTTAAAGAAAAAAGATGTCCCCGCCTATAATGAAAACCTGATTGGATTAAAATACGATCAGTTTGTAAAATCGATCATTCTATCTCAAGGACAATTTTCCAAGTTTTTAAAGGCCGATGAAAACGAAAGAGGACAGCTGCTTGAAAATCTGACCGGCACAGGAATTTATAGAAAGATCGGAAGAAAAATTTATGAAAAAAACAAAGAGATCAAAAGTCAGGTCGAACTGGAAAAAAAGGTACTTGAAAATCTGACAACACTTTCAGATGAAGAGGTCAAGTTTCTTACAGAGGAAGTAAAAACCGCTACAGAAAAGATTACAAGATTAGACAAAGAAATTAAAGGGATTGCTGAAGCAAGTCAACTGAAAAAAGAAATGCGTTCCTTGGAAGCCTCTTTGCTTGCATCAGAAATAGAATCAAAAAATCTTGCCCTTCGAGTACAACAATTTGATGCAGATGCCAAGAGATTAAGCTTACACAACAAGCTCAATCCAGTCAGAGAAGATATAGCTTTGTACAAGGATGCAAAATCAAATGCAACACTAACCACCAAGAATCTAAACGAATACAAAGAGCAACACGAACAGTCAAAGGTACGATATCAAAAATCGATAGATGACATGGCTGCTCTCACCAAAGAGAAAGTAACCAAGGACAACTTTCATACAACCATGCGTGTTTTTGAAAATGAAGTCAACGCCTTAAACCAAGAACTGAATAACAACAAAAAGAAAGGAAAAGAAATAAGGGATAGAATCAATAAAATAAAAGAAAACTATCCTACTTCTATTTCGCCTAAACCCTCTGAAGCAATTGCTGCTATCAGAGGCAATATTGCAAGTCTACAACTAACAATTGAAAAATCTCAATTGACAACAGATTCCAACCTTGTAGATGCTCGAAAACAATTAAAAAGTCAGAAAAAAAACTACGATGACTTACTTTTGATCAAACACGAGTACGACCATATTCTTGAAGCTCAAACCAAAATTGAAGAAACCAAAAAGAAGATTCAAGCATACACAACAGAGAAAGAAAAACATGAGCCTACCAAAAAGAAAATTGAGGAATTAATCTATAGCTACAAAAGTCTTTTGGTTACGCTTGAAAAACGCAAGGAAGATGCGATCCGAATTGCGAGCTTGGAAGCGCATCGCCAAAGCTTGGTCGACGGCGAAGCATGTCCACTTTGTGGGTCTCTTGAGCATCCATACACCCAACACCTTCCCGAATCAGACAAACTTGATATTGAAAATAAAATCTTGAAGACCAAGCAAGATATCTTACATCAAGAAAAAGAATTGAATCAAATAAACGAAGCATTAACCAAAGCCTACACCTCTCTGAAGTTAACCCAAGAAGAACTTCTTGGCTACGAAAAACAACTTTCTACTTCTCAAACAACTCTAAAGCAGAAACTTAAAGATCAAAAAAACAACAAAGCAAGTGCGCCAGAAACAATCACCAAAGAGATTGCAACATTAGACGAAGAAAACAAATTACTTGAAAATTCTATTCACGCATTGGATGAATTAAAGATCGCTTCGCAATTGCTTGAAGCATTTGAAGCTTTAAACAAAGCAATCGAAACAAACAACGAGCTTACCAAAAAAAGAAACGCAAAATTTGAAGGAGAAAATATCGGAGATATCACCAACAAACTTCAAGATGACTTTCAAGAACACGGGACAAGTTTAACACGACTACAAGAAGCCATCGCAAAAGAAACAAAAGATTCAGGACGTGCAATTGAATCCGTTAAGCTACATCAAAGAAATCTGCAACCTAAACTTGAAAAACTAGGCTTCAATAGCATCGAAGAAATGAGTCAACATTTTCTGAGTGAATCAGAAGAGAAAACAATGCTCCAAGAAAGTGAAACGATTAAAAAATTACAAACTGAAAACCTTACAAAAATAAGCAGTGACAAAATCAAACTTGCTGCTCTAACTGCAAAAGACCTACTTCCTAATGCCGTTTTTGACGAACTGATAGCCCAACAAAAAACCTTGGAAACAGAAAGAAACGCGCTTGCCGAATTGATCGGAGAAAAGAGAAACCAAATCAATGCAGATCAAGAAACCAAAAAAAATCAAAAAACAAAACTAGTAGCCCTTGAGAATCTAAATAAGGAACTCGAAAAATGGAGCTTACTCAACAAAATGATAGGAGACTTGAATGGGAATAAATTTGCCAACTTCTCGCAGGGATTGACACTTCAGAACTTGTTGGTATATGCCAACAAAAGGTTGACCAACCTCACAGACAGATACTTACTCGATAAACCAAAAGATGGAGGCGCCTTACAAGTGGTTGATCAGTTTCAAGGAAACATTCACCGGGCTGTATCAACCCTATCTGGTGGCGAGAGTTTCTTAATCAGTTTGGCACTTGCACTTAGCTTGAGTGACATGGCATCAAGAAATGTATCACTAGAAAGCCTTTTTATTGATGAAGGATTTGGAACTTTAGACCAAGAGACCTTGGACATTGCCATGAACACACTCGAAAAACTACAATCAGAAAGTCAAAAAACTGTAGGTGTCATCTCTCACGTAGAGGCACTTAAAGAAAGAATCAATGTGCAGATCAAACTTGAAAAAAATGCGCAAGGATACAGCACAATCAAGATTGGTCAATATTAAAATCCTGGAACTCTTGGATTGTCGTAATCCGATCCTTCAGGACTGATGTAAGAAATTGAAATCTCAAAACCTCCTAATGAATTGGCTGCCAATCTCAATCCTGAAAGAGTAAAATCATACGAAACACCAATCTGCATATTTTGTTTTTCAAACAAGGCAGAAACCACTAGACCCTCAAGATTCACACCTTCAATACTATTGGCAATTCTTAAAAATGAACCAACCCTAAAACCAGATTCATTAAGATGTAATAAGCTGTATGAAAAAGAGCCTCCAAGCATCATCAGATAAGATGGGCCTTGAAAGTGAGCTACAGCAGCAGGTAATATACCTAAATCTTCATTCAACATAATCTTAGCACCTGCATTGATACTCAATCTTCTTAGGTAGCTATCGTAGATCGACCCAAAGTTGGAAATAGAAGGTGTATTTATGTGGGACAATGAAATACCTGCATGCGAACTAAATTTCTTAGAAGCAATTCCAGTCCAAGCCAATCCCAAGTTTAAATCTGGGTAAACGCTGGTATCAAAATTCAAATCAGAAGGTGTAGGTTCGCCCGGATCAAGACTGGTATCAATTCGTAGGTTGGGCACATCAAATTGTCTGCCAAACCAAAGGTTGCCCCACTCCAATGTATTCTGACCTAGACCCAATTGTACTCCAAGACTTAAAAAGTGGCTTAAGCCATTATAAGAGCTTTCGGACAACTGCATATTATAACTTCCTCCTAAATATCCTCTTACCTGTCTTAACCTTCCTTCTCCGGCAGAGTCCTGTATAAGCATTCCTCCTAATGCAAAGACATTCTTTTTATTTGGGTCAAATTTATAATCAAAACTTACGTAAGCAGTTTTATATGAACTCTGAAATCCCAACAAAGAATACCATTGATCTCTATAACTTACTGACAACTTATATTCTCCTTGAAACATTCCAGACAATGCCGGATTAATAGCGTTTCCTGCTTGATAGAATTGACTGAATACAGGATCTTGTGCTTTCACTTGAGTCAAAGAAAAAACAAGTACCACCAAACTTATTATCCAACGATACATCATCTTAACAATGTTACATTACCTTCTAAAAATTCTATATCACCACTCAGACTCATCAATTGAATTTTCCAAACATAGACTCCGGAATCCAATTCTTTACCATTAAGAGTTCCATCCCAAGAAATCGCTCCAGAGCTTGCTTCAAAAGGACTGTCGTTACCCAAAATTTCAAAATCAGATGCAGAGAAAATCAGTTCGCCCCACCTATCAAATATTTCCCAATTCATGATCATAACTCCAGGCAGACCGTATACCCGTAAATCATCATTTCTAAAATCTCCATTTGGGGAAAAGCCGGTAGGCACTTCAACAAAACTATTATCAACCACATTGATGAAGTATTGATCTGAAACATACTTACAATTTTCGTCCCGAGCAGTTAGCTCCACAAAAAATGATGAAACTACAGGATCGATAACAGGATTAGGACAATCAAGACAAGACAAGGTTGCTTCAGGTGATGAAGCCGTCCATGAAAACTCTGTAAGATTGGTCGCATTGCTCATAAACTCCAATTCCAGACTTGAACCAAAAACAACCATCGTATCTTCTGGTAAAGTCACAAATACTTCATCGGTTTCGTCTATCAATATATCTTGGAAATTCAACTCACAACCGCGAGCATCGATTAATATTAAATTATAACTACCAGAATCAAGTCCAGTAATAGATAGATTATCAAAAAAGTTTATCGAATCCAAAAGAACATTATAAGGCATGGTTCCTCCAGATGCAAAAATATCAATTGATCCTGTAGCAGTCTGGTAGCACAATGTTTCAAATGCCTCAAAATCTACCACCAATGCTTCTGAAGGTTGGTCGATTTCATAGCTACCTTCAAATTCACAGCCATTGGCATCCGTAATTGAGACTTCATAGATTCCACTTGCCAGATTAACCAATGAATCTGTAGTAACACCTGTACTCCATTCTATATCGTATGGCCCGACACCTCCTTCGATGACGCCAAATATTTCACCATTCTGTTCACCAAAACAATCGATGTTATTCACTTGCGCATCAAACAACAATTCATCCGGCTCTACCAAAGCCAACTCATAATTTTGAGTGCAACCTTCTCCATCAGTAATCGTAACAACATACAATCCTACCCCCAAATCTGAAGCAACATTGTCCTGCAAAGTCACAATATTGGATGGCCATTCGATCATTAAGTCACCTTCTCCTCCAGAAGGATCAATGCTAAATGATCCATTTTCATCGCCAAAGCACTCGAGTAATTGTATGGTATCTGCATTCGCAAAAATTTCCGGAGGACTTGCTAAGAAGACCGAATCAATATGTTTACAACCGAAGTCATCAGTGATCGTATATTCATAATAAGTATCACCCATTAAATTTCCGATGGCTTCATCGGCAGAGCCTGTTTCCCAAATAATTGACTCATCGGGTGTTGTTCCATCTGAATAAATCGATGATAGTATACTTATGATTCCATCACTAATTGTAAAACATTCTGGCTCTCTTAACTCAAATTCAACCAAAATATCTGGATAATTTAGTAATTCAAGTGAGTCGATAATCTGACAATTGTTTTGATCAGTAATGGTCAACTCATAAAATCCTACAGGAACTTCTTCCACCTCTACTCCTTCTATCATTCCACCCCACTGCACATCAAACTCCCCAGCTCCACCAATAATTTCTAATTCGATTTCTTCAGACAATTCTCCAATACAAGCGGCCTGTAATGTGTCTGGCACCAAATTGATTTGCAATCGTTCTTCTACTTCGATTTCAGTGGATATACTGCAATCATTTTCGTCCGTAACTGTGACAGCATAATTACCGGGAGTGAATGAAACTAAAGAACTATTTTCATTTGTGTCTTCCCACTCATAGGTATAGGTTCCAGTACCTCCTGCCATAACCAATTCGATACTTCCTTCATCTCCAAAACATGCTGGCAATTGTGCATCAATACTTTCAAAAGTCAATGGTTCAGGATCCAATATTTCTATACTCTTATCAAACCTACATCCTCCTCCATCGGTGATGGTAAAAAAGTAAGTCCCCATCCCCAAGTCCTCTTGGATAAAATCTTCGGATTGATTCTGCCACAGAATTGTGTACGGAGGATTCACCTCATCAGCAACAACAATCTCTGCAATCGCATCTGACATACCCACACAACTCACACCCGTTTCAATCAATTCAATCTCAATATCCTCTGCAGGAGGAATCGTGACATCTTGTACCGAAGAACATCCAAATTCATCAACGATTCTCAATACATATTCTCCTTCCGTTAAGAAGTTAAATTCTCCTGTGGTGTTAGATAAATTCTCTACAAAGAAAGTTATTTCGCCTCCACTTGATGATATCGCTTGCGCAAATATTTGTCCATCGTTTCTTCCATTACATGTCGGAGGAACCGTAGTGATGGTTCCAAAACTAGGTGCAACTCCAGCACAAGGCAATGTTGAGCATGAAAAAATTAATGGAGCTGTAAAACATTGTCCGTTAAAGGCTGAGACTGAAAAAGTATGTTCCGTATCTGATTCTAAACCTTCGAAAGTAAAACTGGTCTCTGTTGTTTCAAATAACGAAGAACTTATGTCTTCACCTACTTGATAACTTTCGACTTCCTCTCCTACATCAGTCCAACTTATTTGAACTGAAGAAGGCGTCAAACCTGTACAACTGATTTCATCTGGAATTTCGGTAACAGGCAAAACAGTAACTCTTATATCATCACTACTTTCACAACCATAAGAATCCGTAACCTCAAGTCTATATGTCACATCACTATTTGGAGATACAAATGTAAAATCGCAATCAGTACAAACAATATTAAAATTAGGCGCCCACCTATATTCGATATTATATTCTGCATTGAAATGAATAGACCATGCTCCCAAAAATGAATTTTGATTGGCTACATCTTGTATACTAACACTATCTGATTTTACTATCAACTCCCATAAACCATTTGCGGAAGCATCATCAGCAAAAAAGTTACTAAAATTACCTTCAGGTAAAAATTGTCCTTGATAGTTTTCATTGCCGCCAAACACTGGACCTAAGACTGAATTTCCGTTGTTGATATTATCCGCTGCATTCAATGTAAAGCAAGTCTGGCTCAAAGATTCTATGCAAACACCATTGTTAGGATTGGTATCACAAATCGTAGGTTCGTTCCGCACCCCATTGTTGGTACTTAACTCCAGTAATTGATCTTGCGGACCCAACACAAAGATTTCTATATCTGTCAGATCTCTAGACACCAAAGTATCAATACACAACTGGGCAAAAATGCCAGAACTTATACTTTCATCGGTGACACCTTGAACGTTTATGAAACTTGAATACGCAACATTGGACTCTTCTATGATCAATTGGTTTTCATTCCTAAATATTTTAGGTTCTTGCAATGTTTCATCAATCAACTCCGATTCAAATTCAGGCAACAATCTGAGTATATCATTGGCACATATGGCTGTATCTTGTGGTAATGAAAAATCAGGCAATGGATCTTCAATTATTTTAATCTTAACCGTATCTCGTCTACAAGAACTCCGCTCAAATTCCAAATAAATAAATTGATCCAACTCTGCTGTATTGTCTTGCAATGCTTCTATACTTAATGTGGTAGAAGTCGATCCAGCAGGTATGATTATATCATCTGTTGGAAAATTATAATCATCACCGTTTCTTGCTTGATCCGGAAACTGCCCTTCTGCCAATGGAGAAAGACTCACTTCCGTATCTTCACCAAGAGCAAATGGAATACTTACTTCCAATTCTACAGGAGTACATCCTTCAGCAACTGCCCCATCAGGACTATGCGAATTAACCACGATATCAAAAGTCGGAGAATAAAAACTAGCTGCTTCCAAAAACACTGCAGAATCAAAATCCTGGTCTTTGACATCACCGATTGCTAGCTTGATCGTGTATTCTGCACAAGGCACCACCGCCGCCTGGGCGATGAAGACATCTAAGTATGCATTGTAAACTGGAAATTGATTATTTGGAACTTCATTATAATATTGACTAAAATTCAAAGACCCATTGGCACCCATACAATTGGCTTCATCAATATTACCAAGGGTACCAAGTGAACCACTGTTGACAGAATTGATCGCCACATTGTTGTTCAAAAAAGTAGTGCCGCTTGGATCTGCTGGATCCGGTACTCTTGCGATATTCAATGCATTGTAATTTCCTCCACTGGGATTAGGACCCGTGATGAAGAAACCAAAAACATCATTAAAATTGGAACAGACAAATTCTGGATATTCCTCAGAAGCAAATACATATCTAAATCGAATGGTATCCGATTCAGGAACAAAAGTTATTTCGTATCGAGCTATATCTAAGATGTCGCTATCAGGACCTGTAACCGCTTGTAAATCTGAGTCAGTCAATGAAGTATTGGTTGTACCACCTTTGGCATTGGTATTGGGATCATTCTGCTCGGATGCAGTAACAGCAAAACCAGTAGAAAGTATGATTCCGTGTTCGAGTCCGATATATTGACTTCCATTGTTGAAGACTCCTACCGCTTGGTCAACTCCATCGTATTGAATATCGTTGACTTCCAATCCGCCACCTAAGAAAACGTTTTCAATAATATTGATAGGGGTATATGGATCAGCATCTCCAGCATCGACAACGATTTGGGCTTGAATCATAGATGGATAGCCTATACAAGCTATCAGTATCACTACCAATATTTTGATATAATTATAATACATTAACTTAGTCCTCAGTAATTCGTTAGGGATGTAACTTCAGAAGGAAGTTTTTTATTAGCCAATATGATGGAATTTTATCACGGCTAACTTACTGTTTATCGAAAAACTATATGAAGCGTCTTGCTTTAGTTTAACTTTGGATTTCAATACAAATATATGCGTTCATTTTTAAAAATTGTATTCGGTTCGTGTTTAGGTTCAATTTTAGCCATACTTTTTTTATTCATTATAATTTTAACAATAGGATTAATATCGTCCTCTGGTAAGAATAGTATACAAAAAAACGCCGTTTTGTTGCTCGATTTCGATGGTTTACTGCCTGAAAAGACAAATAATGTTTCACAAAGCAGCCAATTTAATTTTAGCCCACAAAGTGCAATTGGTTCCTATGATTTGGTCAAATTGATCAAAAAAGCTGCTACCGACGATAAAATTTCGCAGATTGTCATCAAATCTGAGTCTTCAAGTATGGGATTTGTGACTATGAGACATCTTGCGGACGCTCTTGACTCATTAAGAGAAACTACCGATAAAACAGTATATGCCTTTGGCGACTTCTTTACTCAATCTGGTTACATATTGGCTTCCGAAGCCGATTCTATTTTTCTCAATCCCCAAGGTAGGGTTGATTTAAGAGGTTTCGGAGTTATGCAATCATTTTCAAAAGATTTTCTGGAAAAGCTAGGTATAAAGATGAACGTCTTCTATGCTGGTGAGTATAAAAGTGCTGCAGAAGCTTACTACAGAAATGATATGAGCGAAAAAGCCAAAACTCAAACAAGAGAATACTTAAACTCTTTACATCAATCCTTCGTAGATATCATATGTGAAAACAGAGGACTTGAAAAATCAGAAGTAAATCAAGGAATAAACAATTACAGCTACAGTTATGGAGAGACTGCTCTTGAAAGTGGAATTGTTGACGGTTTGCTACAATGGTTTCAGTTTGAAGATCGGTTAAGAAAAAATATGGGCCTTGAATCTGGAACCCCAATAAATTATATCTCCATTAAGGATTACAGAAAGAAAACCAGCTTACTGGATGATAAAAAAATTGAAAATGATAAGATTGCTGTTATCTATGCGGAAGGAGAAATTCACTACAACAATGAAGACAATGGTCTAATTAGTGAAAAGCTTTATCATGAAGTATTCGATGAGGTAAGAAGCAATGATGATATCAAAGCTGTTGTAGTCCGAATAAATTCACCAGGAGGAAGTAGCTTTACTTCAGAGACTATTTTACAAGAGCTTAATCAGATCAAAGCTGAAGGGAAACCTGTGATTGCATCCTTTGGTAATTATGCAGCATCAGGAGGTTATTATATTGCCTGTCAAGCTGACGAGATATTGGCAGAACCTAATACACTCACCGGATCGATAGGAGCATTTAGTGTATTTCCCGATGCATCCAAAATGTTTGAAGACAAACTTGGAGTGCACTTTGACACTGTAAAGACTTCAAAATTTGCAAGTGCATTTGTGCCTGCGATGGGAATGACCCAGGCTGAAAAAGATTTTATTGATCACAGTAATAAACGTATCTACCAGACATTCATAAGTCATGTGGCCAAAGGAAGGAATATGGAATATGAAGATGTAGAAAAAGTCGCTCAAGGAAGAATATGGACAGGACCCAAAGCTGTAGAACTAAACTTGGTAGACAGAATTGGAAACCTTGATGAAGCTATTGCAGTCGCTGCACAGAAAGCTGGTCTCGAAAGTTATTCTACTAAAGAATATCCTTCTATTCAAACGCCACCTTGGGCAGAGTTTATTGAAGGTCTAAGTGGTGGGAATGTTTCTTTATTATCAGAACTAAAAGACAATCCACTAAGTGCGGAAATAATAACACTTAAAAAAAGACTTAAATTCTACACTGAAAATAAAACGCCATTGGTATTGTTACCGATTAAAGTAAGTTATTAAATTGAATCATCGTTCCGACTTATCTTGTGAAAACTCTAAGAAGACTTTTTCTTTGCAGGTTTGATAATCAGTCGTAAAGATTGATCGTAGGTCAAATAATTCCACATCCAATTTATAAGGACAAACAATTTGTTTTTAAAACCAATTAAGGATGCAAGGTGAACCAGTAGCCAAAGCACCCAAGCCATAAAACCACTCGTATTTACCCAAGGCAGATCTGCTACGGCTTTATTCCTTCCTATGGTTGCCATACTTCCTTTGTCTTTGTAAACAAAATGGGAGACTGATTTCTTCTTAAATTTCTTTGCCAAAAATTTTGCCATTTGAATGGCCACTTGGGCTACTTGAGGATGACCATGTTCCATTTCTTTTGAAGTAAGAAAAGCAGCATCCCCTATTGCATACACATCTTGGAGACCCAGGACTTCAAGTTGGTCATTGATTTTTACTTGGTTTCTACCACCGATACATTGCTGTGGCACTCCATCGAGTTCTTCGCAAGTAATACCAGCGGCCCATATCACCTTCTTCGCAACGATAGATTGTCCGTCTTTTGTTTTGATCATTCCATTATCTATGTCTACTACCCTCGTATTCAACATTACCTTCACATTCAAATCTTCTAAAAACTTTAATGCATTATCCCCAGCTTCATCCGACATTCCGATCAACAGTCTTGGACCTCCCTGAATTAAATATATGTCCACTTCACCAGCATCCAGTTCTTTATAATCCTTGGGCAAAATGTATTCTTTTAGTTCCGCCAATGCTCCAGCCAACTCTACACCTGTCGGCCCTCCTCCTACGATGGCAATATCTATCAAAGATTGCCTATTGTTATAATCCTTGGTCGTTAATGCTTGTTCTAAATCATCAAAAATATCATTTCGGATCGCCAGTGCTTCAGAAACTGTTTTCAAACTAAATGTATTTTCGCGAAATTTATCGTTATTAAAATAGTTGGTTACAGCACCAGTTGCAATTACCAAATGGTCATAAGGAATCGTTTCATTTTCCGTTTTAACATGCTTTTTTTCTGTATCAATACCTTCTATTTCAGAAACACGGATTGTAATATTCTCAGCATTTTGAAAAGCCTTTCTGAGTGGAAAAACAATGCTACTAGGCTCAAGCCCCGCCATGGCTACTTGATAAAATAAAGGCTGAAACTGGTGGAAATTATGGCGATCAATCAGTGTGACATCAAAGTCGGATTTACTTAATTTTTTTGCAAGAGTAAAGCCACCGAATCCTGCACCCAATATGACTATCCTTTCTTTGCTCATCTTGTAAGTATCTACGTATTAGTTTTTATATAAACCACTTCATCCGTTTGGTCTAGATCATATTTATCATTGGATGCGATAATCACTGTTTTATCCGCTGTGTATTCTTTTAAAAGTCTTGCCCACCACAGTTTACTTTCATCATCGAGAAAAGAGGTCGGTTCATCTAGGATGATTAATTCTGCATCAGAAAGCATAGCTAAGGTTAGTTCAAGTCTTTGGTTCATCCCACTTGAGAAGTGCATGATTTGCTTGTTTGCATTTCCTTTAAGGTTGGCTACATCCATCAAATCTTTAACAGTAGAGCATCTAAATTGTTTGAATTTCTTTAGGTGATCAAACAGCTCGCTGGGAGTCAGTTCCGTATCTAACTCCATATATGGTGCTACAATCGTCAGATATTTATAGATACTATCTCTAGGAACAATTTCGCCGGATTGATTTTTGTATTCTATGTTTCCTTTTGAACTACTGAGATAACCCGCAAGCATTTGGATAAGGGTTGATTTTCCTGACCCATTAGGTCCAGAGATGCCATATGTTTTGCCTGACTCAAATGAGTATGAGAAATCTTTAATGATGTATTTAGCGATGTACCTTTTGTAAATATTTTTTACTTCTAGATTCATGCTTAGCCATTGTAGCCTCTGATTAGGCCACGTTGAGAATTTTTAATAAATGTTAGCACCTTGCTTTTTTCGTCGCAGTCAGGAATATTCGCTTCTACTTCGACCAATGCCTTTGTCATGTTTAATCCACTTACGTAAATAATTCTATACAAATCATTGATCAATGTTACTGTCTCTTTTTTAAATCCTCTTCGATTTAATCCTATAGAATTTATTCCGACATAACTAAGAGGTTCTCTTGCTGCCTTTACATAAGGAGGAACATCCTTTCTCACGAGTGAACCTCCACCAACCATAGAATGTGTTCCAACTGTTACAAATTGATGTACAGGAACCATACCTCCAAGTATCACATAATCTTCGAGTGTAACATGCCCGGCTAAATTTACATTATTGGCAAGAATACAATTATTACCGACCACACAATCATGGGCTACGTGCACATACGCCATCAGCAAGCAATCGTTTCCAATTTTAGTGTAGAGACTTTCACTGGTGGCCCTATTCAATGTACAACATTCTCTAATCATTACTCTATCACCAATTGTCAAGAAACTTTCTTCTCCGGCAAATTTTAAATCTTGTGGTTGCGCTCCCAAAACTGCACCTGGGAAAACTTTACAATCTTCACCGATGGTTGTTCCATCCATGACAACCGCATTGGATCCTATCCAAGTATTATCGCCGATTTCTACATTTCCATAAATATGTGCAAACGGTTCAATGGTTACATTTTTACCTATTTTGGCGTCTTCATGTACTACACTTAATTTACTTATCATTCTTCTCGTTTAACAATTTTAGCGGTAAGTTCACCTTCAGACATGAGCTGATCACCCACCATTGCTTTTCCATACATTTTTACGATGCCACGTCTGATTGGCATCAATAGTTCCATGTGCAAAATGAGGCTATCCCCTGGATAAACCATGTTTCGAAATTTGACATTATCCATTTTTACAAAGTATGTATCCCAATCCCCTTCTTCAGACAATGAAAGTGCGAGGATTCCTCCACATTGCGCAAGTGCCTCCATTTGTAAGACTCCCGGAAAAACAGGATTACCTGGAAAATGTCCTTGAAAGAAATTTTCATTGAAGCTTACATTTTTTACACCGACAACATGTTTATCAGACAACTCAATTACTTTGTCTACCATTAAAAATGGATATCTGTGAGGAAGCATTTCCTGAATCTGATTTACGTCCTTTATGGCCTTAGCGTTTGAATCATACATAGGTTTCGCTTTTGATGTTTCTTTATTTTCATGATAGGCTTGTAAAAATTTAGCCAATTTAAAATTGGAAGTATGTCCTGGCTTAAATGCTTTTATTTTTGCCTTGATTTGGAAGCCTGTTAAATACAAGTCACCAATAAGATCCAACAATTTGTGCCTTGCTGGTTCATTTTCATAACGCAAAGTAAGGTTGTTGACCAATTTATTATCATGATCAATACTTTCATTGGTTCCTAATAATTTTTGCAATTGCGCTATGCCATCTTCTGAGATATTTGCGTCTCTAAAAACCAACGCATTGTTTGGCCTACCTCCTTTTATTAAATTTTCTTCATACAAGTACTTCAATTCTGAAGCCAATACAAATGTTCTGCATGAAGATATCTCTGAGCCAAATTCAGAAATATTGGACATGGTTGCTGATTGTTTTCCAATCACAGGATCATTGTAATCCAAAGTTGATTCAATTGCCAAGCCATCAAAAGGAGTAATTTCATATTTTGATCCAGTATCTGTATCGATGTATTCTAGTTTTTCCTCAACGACAATACAATTTGCTTCAGATTTCAAGTCTACTATTTCACATTTATTCAATCGATCAAAAAATGGTTTAGAGCTTCCATCCATGATGGGAATTTCGTTGCCATTTAAGTCAATATTTAGGTCGCTGATTTCTAAGGCATGTAAAGCTGCCAATAAGTGTTCGACAGTGTGTACTTGAGTTTTATCGTTTTGAATGGTTGTACCTCTTTGCGTAGAGAGCACATTTTTAGTACAAACCTTTACTTTGTTACCATCTTTAAAAAAGTTGATTCCATCATTGGGTCCTGCAGGTCTGCAAACTATAGAGTTTTGAGCTCCTTGATGTAAACCTATACCTTCGAAGGTACATTCTGTTCCAATTGTCTTTCTACTAATCCTGGCGCTCAATATTTTTTATTTTTTCCTCTAATGATTTTATCCTCAAAACGTACTTCTGAAGATTCTTAAATATAGCAAATGATCTTAAGTAATTGCTGTATTCTATGGCAGGATATCCATACCATTTGGTTCCCTTTTCTTTTACGGACTTAGTCATTCCACTTTTAGCTTGAAAGACTGTTTCATCTGCAATATTCAAATGTCCCACAATACCCGATTGACCTCCTATCATACAATTTTTCCCAATTTTGGTACTACCAGCAATTCCTACTTGGGCAGCGATCACTGTATTTTCACCTATATCTACATTGTGAGCAATATGTACCAAATTATCAAGTTTCACTCCTTTTCTTAAAATGGTCTCTCCCATTGTGGCTCGATCAATGGTACAGCCTGCACCGATTTCTACATCATCCTCAATATGTGTTATACCGACTTGCGGGATTTTGGCATAAGAGCCATCTTTTTGTGGTGCAAAACCAAAACCGTCGGATCCAATAACGGCATTCGCATGAATAATGCATTTTTTACCAATTATGCACTTATGGTAAATTTGAACACCAGAATAAATGATGGAATCAGTTCCAATATTTGCGGAAGCGCCAACAAAGCTATTGGCTAAAATGGATACATTATCTTCTATAACTGCATTGTCTGCAATGACAACATTTTCACCAATTGATACATTTTTACCAATTTTTGCTGAGGCCGCTATAATAGCTGATTTGGCAATTCCAATGGAAGGTTGGTTATTTTTATTATAGATGGCCAATAATTGAGCGATAGCTCCGTAAACATGCTCAACTTGTATAAAATTCTTATCTGGATAACTTGGGCAATCAAAGTTTTTATCGACGATATAAGCCGAAGCTTTAGAAGTATTTAGGAATGAAATATATTTTTCGCTGGCTATAAATGTAATAGATCCGGGTTCAGCTTCTTCAATTTTGGAAGGTCTATCAATAAAGGCACCTGCATTACCAATGACTTTACCCCCAATACTATCAGCAATCTTTTGAACGGTAATTTGCATGGTGTAAAAATAACATTTCTTAATTGAGCATTGACAACAATTTGAAAAGCTTAACTTTATGCTTTTTATTGCATATTTGAATCAATTCACTTGGAAAAAAGCTTAAAAATAGCAGCTGCTAACGATTTACTATCTACTAACGAGGTAAACCGAATAATTAGTGAGCATAAAGACTTTGAATTTGCCAAATTAGGTAAGAAAACTGGGTTGAATTCAATAAAATCAAGCCTTTACGCAAAAGAATACGATATGGTCTGTGTGCCATTATCTAGTGTTGAATTTACCCTTCCTGACGGTATTGTCCTAGCCGGTGTTTCAAAACGCTACAATCCTGAGATCAAATTTATAGGTAGAAAAGAAGCTTTAGAAGGAGACACGCTGCGAGATATCAAAAAAGGGAGTAAAGTTTTGGCTTGTGATGAAATTATAAAAGATCAACTTGATCAATTATTACCTGGAATAAATTGCCAGATTAGTCATGACACAATAGAGAATATTACTAAGCGGTTGGACAATAATGACATAGATGGTTTCATCACATATCAATATTTGATCGATGAATCTAACTTGGATATCAATGCATACTATACTTGGGAATTTTCTCCGTATGAAATTGTAGGTACTCCAGCGGCTGGTGTTGTCACCTATATCTGCAGAATGGATGACATTATCGTAAGAAAATTTATAAAAAATCTACATCAAGCAGAGACAAGTAGGTCTACCAATATCGAGAGGAAAGTTATGAAGGCTTTCGCCAAAGATAAGATCGGTGCATTCTGTTTTCAGGATGAACGCAACAATTATCAAATTCATGCTAGCCATACAAGTGACAAAAATCACAGATGTTTTTTCACACAATCTACTACTGCAGGTCTTGCAGAAAAAACAATTGAAATATTAAAAGATGAAGCCAACGTATCTCATATATGATACCAGCGCTGCTGGAAAACCAAAAGATTGGAAAGCACCATTTTCAGATACATTCGCATGGCCAAGACTGGTACATGTTTCTTGGATTGTGCTGGATGATGAATTTAAACCTTTACATGATTTTGATTATGTGGTTGAAGCAAATCCTGATTGGGATAAAAAAGTAAAAAAATCTGCAAAAATTGACAACGATGATGTAGAGAGAAAATCTATACCACTTAAAGATATTTTGCAGTTTTTTGAGGAGTCTGTAAAATCAATTGATTACATCATTTCATTTAATCTCAACTTCAATGAAAACGTCATAGCAGCAGAGTTCATCAGAGAAGGTCTGTCTCCAAGCCTTTTTTCAAAAGAAAGATTTTGCTTGATGCAAGAAAGCACATTCTATTGCAAAATACCAAGTCGAACAGGAGGCTACAAATGGCCAAGTTTGACAGAACTCCATGCGATCCTTTTCAAGTCGAGATTTAGTCCTCCCAACAATGCCAGAGCAGATGTTATCGCAACTGCGCGTTGCTTCATCTTATTGATGAAAGTCAATGCATTAGACGATATGTTTGATGAAGAAGAAGAGTAAATAGCCTTCAAATTAATATATGTAAAATAAATTGCATATGTTTTACTATTTTGTGGGTACAAATACCTCACAAGATGGCATCTAAAAAAGAAAAGAAAGCAAAAAAGAAACAAGAAAACCTTCTTCTTGAAAAGAAAAAGTCTTCCAAAAAAACAGCATACTCCAAACCAAAGTTTGATCCAAAGAATTTAATCGCAGCCTTAGGTTTGGTCGTTTTTACTTTCTTATGTTTTACAACTGCCATAAATAATGAGTTTGTAAACTGGGATGATGACAAAAATTTCTACGAGAACGACAACATCACTTCCCTTAATGATCAAAACTTTTGGACCAATACCAAAAAGATTTTTCAAGATGATGTAATTGGAGGATACAATCCTTTGACCATCTGGACATTTGCCATAGAGCATCAAGTGCACGGTTTGGACAAACCCGAAAGATGGCACTTAGACAATGTCATATTACATTTACTTTGCACTTTCCTTGTGTTTTTCATCGGCAGGAAGATGGGCTTGAATCTCTGGGCCAGTATTTTCTTTGCAGGTTTATTCGGTGTGCACCCGATGCGTGTGGAATCCGTGGCTTGGGTGACAGAACGTAAAGATGTATTGTTTGGATTTTTCTATTTGCTTGCAATTTTTTATTACTTAAAATACATCACAGAGGAAAAGAAGAAATTATACATGGCAATCATTGCACTTAGTTTTGTCTTGTCTTTGTTTTCAAAAATTCAAGCAGTAATACTACCTATCTCAATGATATTGCTTGACTACTATTTTGATGGTAAACTTGACTTTAAAAAAATACTTTTAAAGACTCCATTCTTTTTAGGATCTATTGCAATTGGGGTATGGGGTATCATGAAGTTGGGTGACCAAGGTTCGCTGGAGTCACAAGCAGATTACAATCAACTTCAAAGAATATTTATTGGTTCGTGGCAGTATACTGTTTATTTGGTCAAATCAATTGTACCTTATAAAATGTCACCGCTCTATCCTTACCCACCTAGCATACCTGCTTATTTCTATGTCTCAATTTTGAGTTTTATTGCCAGTGCAGGAATCATGGTATGGGCGTATATGAAGAAGCAAAAAGCCATCTTTTTTGGGCTTGGATTTTTCATTGCCAATGTGTTCTTTTTACTACAGATTTTAGGAGCAGGTCAAGGTTTTCTTGCAGACCGTTTTACTTATATCGCATATATAGGACTTTTCTTTATTTTCAGTTATTACTTGCAAAAGTTAATAGAACATAGGCCTAGTCTATCTAAAGTAGCCATGGGAGTATCAGCCATTGCACTGATGGCTTATGGTTTTCTTACCTACAATCAAAATAAGATATGGAAGAACAGTGGAACCTTATGGAGTCATGTAATTAAGTACTACAAGAAAAGCACTCTTCCTTATGGAAACAGGGCCAATTACTATAGGGATAATGGTCAGAAAACCTTGGCATTGAGAGATTACAATGAAAGAATCAGATTAAAGGAAGATGATCCTGGTGTGTTTAACTCTAGAGCAAGATTGTTTTTTAATTCCACCAATCAAGATACACTCAGATTGGCTTTGAGTGATTATAATAAAGCTATAGACTTGAAGCTAGCAGAAATTACCAGATTTAAAAATGCTGGAGCGCCTGCAAAGGCAGGCGCCTCAAGCACAGCCATTGCAGAGTACTACGTAAACCGTGGGGCCACGTTTGCCAAGTTGCAGAATTACGATCAAGCCTTAATCAACTTAAATGAAGGTGTTAAGTACAACAAGAATTTTGTGAATGCTTATAACAATAGATCTGTGATCTATAACTTGAGACAACAGTATCCGGAAGCATTGGCCGACATTGATACTTATCTAACATTCAAAAAATTTGATGCCAACATGTGGTATGAAAAATCTAGGTTGCATAACATTTTAGGTCAACCGAATGAATCACTAAATGCAGCCAATACAGCCATTAGGTATAACAATAAAAAAGGCCTGTTTTATGTAGAAAGATGCAAAGCTTATTTTTCATTGAACAAATTTGCTGAAGCCAAGCAAGACCTGAATACAGCAAAACAAATGGGTGTGAATCTAGATCAGAATTTTGTAAATATTATCAATAGCAAATAAATAAAGTCTTCTTAATTATGTGCGGTTAAGAAATCCAACATTACTTCATAGCATGCAATTCTACATAAAATAAAATACGTAAAATTTATTTTTTGCCTACAGTGATTACGGACAAACCAAAGGAATTGAATATTACTTTGTCAACTACTTTAAAGATAGGGACAAGTTTGTTGTATAGTTTCATCTGCCCTGCAGGAATGGTGGTTTTTTTCAGAATAGCTCCTGAGAGGATCCAACCAGCAATACCTGCTGCATTGAAATAACTTGACTTTTGAATTTGAAACTGATTGTTATCAAAGACTTTGTTTAATGTCTTTTTGGTATATCGTCTATAATGCTCTAAAGCCTCATCAAAACTATTGTAAAGCGTATTGTAAGCAGGAACCAAAATCACTGCTTTACCATCCTTCTTGAGTAATTTTTTGATGTTGGCCATTGCCAAGGTGTCATCCTTTATGTGCTCCACTACATTTAATGCGAAGACCGTATCGAATGTCCCTAAGTGCTCAGCATATACTTCTTCAAAATTAGGGTCAACGATATCCATCTTAAGAATGCCAGCTGCTTTGGATTTATAGTTTGATTCCAAAAACTCTAGATAGTTATCACGAAGATCACTTAAGTAAATTTCTGCACCGTTTTTAATGAAGTACTCTGAAATATTCCCAATCCCAGAACCAATCTCTAATATTTTACCGCTACAATCTGCAGCAATTCTTTGGTACATCCAGGCGTTGAATTTATTGGCTGAAGAAATTGCTTTAAGCGTTTCCATTCCTTCTTGATCAATATCCTTAAAGGCAAATTCACTCATTTCTTTGAAAATATGTTGTACTTAAGAATTGCATATATGGCCCTTACACCATCTTTCCATCCAATTTTTTTACCTTCCTCGTATGTCCGACCGTAATAAGAAATACCCACTTCGTACATTCTGATATTTGGTACCCTACTTATTTTAGCTGTTACTTCTGGTTCAAATCCAAATCTCTTTTCTCTGAGGTTTAGTGTTTTTAATATCGGAAGCTTGAACATCTTGTAGCAAGTTTCCATGTCGCTGAGGTTTACGTTGGTCAACGAGTTGGAAATAAATGTCAATAGTTTGTTTCCTATTGTATGCCAGAAAAACAAAATTCTGTGAGGCTTACCACCAAAAAATCTTGTTCCATAAACTACATCTGCAAATCCATCTTCTATTGGCTGTAATAAGATGTTGTACTCTCTTGGGTCGTATTCTAAATCTGCATCTTGGATTATCAAATAATCACCTGTTGCTTCCTTAATTCCTGTATGTAAAGCGGCTCCTTTCCCTTTGTTCACTTCATGGGAATAGACCACGACGTTGTCATACTTTTCAGCAATACGGTGAGCTATTTCTAATGTATTGTCAGTAGAATAATCATTGACTATGATGATCTCTTTACCAATCTCATTTATAAGTTCGACTTCTTGAACTTTATCGACTATTTCTTCAAGAGTAGCTTGCTCGTTATAAGCCGGTATTAAAATAGATAAAACCTTCATATTACAAAAATATGCAATATATCACCCAAAACCTTAAAAGTGAGCATAAAAAAAGGCTGCGATTGCTCGCAGCCTTCAAATCAATAATTACCATAATATGCTCACTCTTAGAAATGGCTAGCCATTTCTAGTCGATAAGTAACATTTTCTTAGTTGCAGCGAATTCTCCGCTTTCCAACTTGTAGTAAAGTACTCCAACAGCTGATCCAAGGTCTTTTCCTTTAATCACAAATTGTTGGTTTCCTGCTGTATAATCATCAGTCTGAGTAAATAGAACTTTTCCGGTTACATCAAATACTGAGATTGTTGCTGGACCTGCTTCCGCAAGTGTAAATTCAATTGTAGTTGCTGATCTCCACGGGTTTGGCTCATTCTGACCAAGTGTGTTAACCAATTCCACTGAAGCTTCAAGTTCTACATTGATTGCTTCCAATCCTTGTCCTTGGTAGGCTTCTGATCTCGCTAAGTCATCAGTTATTGCTAAGCTCGTACTTAGGTCCTTCTCAACCTTCACTGTAAACAATACAGCATCTCCTGCGCTTACCAATTGATCATTATTCCAACTCATTACCATCGCTCCATTTCTTGTCGCAATGTTGGCATCACTCACAGTCAATAGTCCTGAAGTAACTTCTGTAATGTTTGTTATCGATCCATCCAATGTGAACTGGAATCCTGCA
>CALFDU010000158.1 GCA_937950315.1 uncultured Saprospiraceae bacterium
TGAGTCAATTTGATGATCAAGAGAATTTCTTTGCAGGTTTGATCAAGTTTATCAAAGATGTGGATCAAGGAAAATTTTAATTTCTTGCATTTGAAATAGTATACAATACTACAATTCAACATTAAAAAGGGAGGCTTCTCAAATGAGAAACCTCCCTTATATTTTACCGCTTGAATGTATCTATGCATTCAAACATTTCATCATCTTACTCTGTTTCAGATACTGGTCTTGGGAATTGCTCCCATACATCATCACCATCTCTATCCAATGGCAAATCTCCAAGTAAGCCCCATCTTCTCATGTCTACCCATCTGTGACCCAATCCAAAAAGAGAATATCTTCTCTGCTGGATCAACTCGGCTACTAAATCAGCGTCTCCTGTTCCTCCAGCATAATCTCCTAGACCTGCAGCATTACGGATAACATTCAATGCACTTACAGCAGCAGCATTGTCACTACCGATATTTGCTTCAGCCATCAATAAGATAAGTTCTTCATTATTAATGTATGGTACTTGATCTTCCAATGATTGGAATACCCATACATCATAATCACCACTTAAATCGTCCAAAGCCAATACACCTGAAGGTCTTAAAAGCACTTTGTTCAATCTTGCATCCCCATCTTCCGCATCTGCAACGTATGAAGGGTGTGCAATAATTGCATCCGCTTGGTCTGGTACTCTGAACAAGTTGTTTGCAAAATCTCCACCAGCTGATGAATAAGATCTAGCAGGACCTGCATTCAAGTCACCACCCATATCCATGAAAGAATCAGCCAAGGCCGTTCTTACGTCTGCATTGTTACCTCTATACATTGCCACTCTTGCTGCCAATGCTCTGTTGAATTGAGAAAAAGTAGCAGGCGTATTAAATCCAGCCATTGCTCCTGAAAGTGTGAAAGCAAATTCTGCACCCGACAACAAAGTATTAGAACTATCAAGCAAAGATGCGATTGTACCCAAAGCTTGGTCATAGCTTTCAAATGGACCTAAATTATCGATGTCTGCAACATCGGTTCTGATTCCATTCTGAAACTGTAGATTGGCAACAAGGTGCAATTCGTATGCTTGGAGTGTTTGTGCAAAAGCAGTATAACCATCCAACTCAGCCGATGTAATTGTAGTAGAGTTTTGTGCTGCTTCTATCAAAACGTTCAAGTTTTTGATCGTTCTATAACGACCAAAGTAAGGTCTCGTTCCGTAGAATCCGGCGTTATCCAATTGAGAAGCACCTTTTCCTAAAACCTCACCAGTATATCTTGGATCAGATCCTGTAAAGAAATAGTACTCTCTTCCAATGATAGAAACTACGTCATAGTAGAATCCAGTTTCTTGTCTCAAAAGATCTTCTGATCCTGTAACAAGGGTCTGCAACTGACTCTTTGTTGCATCTAATAATAGACCTTCAATACTTGGTCCGTTTGGATTTGGAATCTCCTCAATAGAACAGCTTACAGCGCTGAAGAGAAGTCCAAATAACATTATATATAATATATTTTTCATGATTATTTTTTAATAAATTAACAATTAGAACGAAAGTGAAACGTGGACATCCCATCTCTTAGATGAAGGGAAAGGTGTTACTTCTACACCAGTAGAAAAACCTCCACTACCAAAGTTTGACACTTCAGGATCGTAACTATTATAATCAAAAATATTTATCAAATTATTTCCAGATACACCTACTCTTAAGCTCTCTGCTCCTTTGATGAATGACTTAGGCAAGTTGTAATACAATCCAACTTCTCTTAGTCTCAAATAACTTGCATCTTCAATGTATGGCTCTGTGTTTGAACCCAATACACTCAATCTGTATGGACCATTTGTCAACTCACCTGATGGGTCAACTCCTGTTCCGTCAAAATCATGTGTAGTTTCATTCAAGTCAAACAACAATGTAGAAAGGTTGATGTTTGATCCACCTTTTTTCCAGTGCCACAAGAAAGTAAAGTCA
Organism: uncultured Saprospiraceae bacterium; assembly: GCA_937950315.1. Classification (GTDB taxonomy): domain Bacteria; phylum Bacteroidota; class Bacteroidia; order Chitinophagales; family Saprospiraceae; genus JAHDBF01. The sequence goes on from CALFDU010000158.1 coordinate 1,956, forward strand.
AAATTACTTACTGAGATATTGTTAGACCAAGTCATTTGGAAATCTGGTTCAGCGTTTCCAAAAATTTGTAACGTTGGCTCTCCATCTCCATTCAAAGTAACATCTGGATTAGGTCCTACCCCGATAATTGTTGTTGGGCTAAATCCTTCTTTGATCAATAAGTTTCCTAAGAAATCAGCAAATCCACCTTGCGTAAATGCTGGTACAAGTAATTCTGTAACTTCTGATTGATTTCTCCAGAATCCAATTCTTGCACCCCACTGTAAGGTTGCAGTATTTACGATATCCAAGTTCAATCCGAGCTCAATTCCTTGATTTCTCAATGAAGCAGCGTTGGTTACTTGTCTTGAAAAACCTGATGATGAAGGCACCTCTGCATTCAACAATAGATCCTCAACATTCTTAATGTAGTATGTTGCGTCAATTGAAATTCTTCTCGCTAAACCTACATCAACTCCGAATTCCAATTCCTTTTGTCTTTCTGGACCTACTTCTGAGTTACCCAATAATGCAGGTACAACTACACCAGCTGATCCATCAACAATACTAGATCCTAAGATCGTCGACTTTGCACCAAAACTTGCAAAGTTTCCTGACTCACCGTAAGCAACTCTCAACTTCAATAAATCAATCAATCCATCTGAAGAAGTCAACCCTAGGTTATGTAAGTTCACTGCAAGGTTTGCTTTAGGATAGAAGAACAATTTGTTTACATCACTATTGTTAGAAGACTTATCTCCTCTGATTCCTACAGTAGCTAAAAACTTGTCATCAAAGTTCAATTCTTCCTGAACAAAGAATCCTTTATCTTGCTGAATTCTTCTTACCTGAGTTACATTTCTGTTACCTGCTTGATCCAAGTTTGTCTCAGCACCAATCAAATCACTTGCTTCTCCAAGAATGGTATTTCTGTTGAAATCCTCTTGAGTAACACCCGCTGATGTAGTGAATGACAATCCATTATCACCATAGTAACTATGTACACCAATAGCGGCAATGTTTGTATTTAAATTCTGAGTTGTTCCTTGAACAGATACTCCGTTCAGCCCAGCTCCATCTCTTTGGAATTGGAGTGAGTTAGGGAATAATGCTGTTGTATTTAAAGCATAAAAGTCAGTACCTCCTCTAACCAATACTTTAAGAGAAGAATTGTTTGTCTGATACAATTTAGCAGTCAAGGTTCCTCCTCCTAAAAATCTATTTACTGCTTCATTGTTTGTTACCAATGCTGCTGTCTCCAAAAAGTTCGAAGGTGCAAAAGGATTTGAAGGGAACAATCCAGTTACTGGATCAGCCTCTAACGCTGCGAAAGAAGGAGTCGATGTAAATGCAACACCAATCGTTGTTCCTGAGTTATCATTGTTAAAAAATCCTCTATCTGCTGAAGAGTTGATATAGTTTGTTGAAAGTGCAATATCAAAAACATCAGAGATTTTGTGATCAAGATTCAATCTTGCTGAAGTCTTTCTGTATCCAGTATTGGTAACAATTCCTTCCTCATCTTTGTGTGACGCTCCAAAGTAATACCTTGTATCACCTGAACCACCTGACATACTCAATCTAGTGTTAGAAAGCAATCCTCTATTTCCATAAAGTAGGTCTTCGTAATTGGTTACTCCATTGTTTCTGAATTCATCGATGTTACCAGCAAAACCACTAGCAAGCACTCTTTCTTCAGTCCAATCTCTGATTCCTAATTTTCTTAGTTGTGAAGCCTGTCCTAAAGATTGAGAAACTCTTACTTTTGTGTTACCTGCTTCTCCTCTTTTGGTTGTGATTATCACAACACCACCTGCTGCTCTTGACCCATAGATCGCTGCTGCAGATGCACCTTTCAAAATCTCAACTGACTCAATATCCTCTGGACTTAAATCCGCCAATCTGTTAGAAGGGTTATCTTGATTAGAAGTAGATCCTCCTCCTGCTGCTGCAGATACAATATTCAATCCAGCTGGAATAGAAGAGTTATCCATATATACTCCATCCAAAATTACCAAAGGTTGTGATGACCCATTTATAGAAGTCAACCCTCTAAGTTTGAATGCAACTCCACCCCCTGGTGCTCCAGATGCAGCTTTAATTTCTGCTCCCTTAAACTTACCGTACAGTGCAGACTCAACCGTTGAGGCTGGTGCAACTGCTGTAAGTTCTGAGGCATCAATTTTTGCAACTGAATTGGCCAAGTTCTTTCTTTGGACAGTAGTTCCTAGACCTGTGATAACCACTTCATTTAACTGTGCGCTATCTTCAGTAAGCATTATTTTGCCATAGTTTCCATCAGCAATATTCAAAATTGATGCTCCATAACCTAAGTAAGAAACTTCAAGTTGTGTAGCCCCTTGAGGTGCTGTCAAACGATACATCCCGTCAATATCAGTAATCGTTCCTACTGTAGTCCCCTTAACAATAACCGAAGCTCCAATCAATGGAGTCCCATCACTGTCTGTTACCACCCCAGAAACATCTGTTTGAGCGAACATATCGCTTTGGCTAAACAAAATGATCAAGGCAAAGAACCCCAATCGCATTAATAGTTTTTTCATAATTATTTGGTTTTATAAGTAAGGCAATGCGCCTCACAATCATTGTTTTATCAAGATACTAATTTCCTTCTATCTCTCGGAATATATTTGTTTTGACCCTTTTGGAAGACAAATAAATATCGCAAACAGTTTAAAAACAGTGGCTTTATAGCTAAAATTGGTCTTAAACCATATTCGTATATAATCTTTTTTACCAAGCTGTTATCTATATAGACTACTTCTTTTTAATGTATGGTTGGTATTTTTGAATACATGTCAAAACCAATAAAGTCATTGATAATATATCAGTTGCAAAAGTTTGATCTTGGTCAAACAAAAAAAGGGCAACTATTTTCATAGCTGCCCTCTTGTATATTTAGGAAATTAACTGCTTAGTTTCTCTTTACAACAAACTCTACTCTTCTATTCTGCTTTCTTCCTTCTGCTGTATCGTTATCTCCTACAGGCATTGTTTCACCTCTTCCTACAACACTCAATCTTGAAGGATCTGCTCCTTTGTCAACCAAATATTTTCTAACTGCTTCCGCTCTCTTTTCAGACATTCTCATGTTTGAAGCTTCGCTTCCTTGACTATCAGTGTGACCTTCAATTGAACAAGTAGCTGTTGGGTTAGATCTTAGAATTGATAATACAACATCAAGTTCTTCGATGTTTCTTGATTTAGAATATGTCAAGCTTGATCCTGAACCAAATGGGTAAGGTGCAACATAAATTCTTGTTGGGCAACCATCTTCTCCATCACCCGCTCTATCTGGACATTTGTCTTTGCTATCGATAACGCCATCGCCATCTGAGTCAGGGCATCCCTTCACTGCACCTGCAACTTTTGGACATTCATCAACATCATCCGCAAATCCGTCACCATCTGAATCAGCTGGACAACCGTTTGCCAGATCACCAGCAACTTCTGGACATTCATCTTTGATATCAGCAACACCATCACCGTCACCATCTGGGCAACCATTCACTGGACCTGCTTCTGTTGGACAAGCATCGTCTTTATCAACAACACCATCACCGTCACCGTCCGGGCAACCATCAATACCATTCGCTCCTTCTGGAACTTCTGGGCAATCGTCATCTTTATCTGCAACACCATCGCTGTCACCATCTGGACAACCATCAACAGTACCTGCAACTTCTGGACAATCGTCCATCTTGTCAATTACTCCATCACCATCTGTATCTGGACATCCTCTGAATTCCATCAATCCTGCAACGTTTGGACAATCATCGTCCTCATCTTTAAGACCATCACCATCAGAATCAGGACATCCGTTGAATTCTTTCAATCCTGGAATATCTGGACAGTCATCTTTTTTATCACCAATTCCATCTCCGTCTCTATCTTGCTTACCTAAGTTTATTCCTAAACCTAACTCGTGAATCAAATGAGAATCGTTTCCATCTTCTACAATACCATCATACTCATCACCAAAGTACAATCCGTACTGTGAGTGCCACCACAATGCAAAGTTGTCATGCAAGTTCCACTTAGCACCTAGACCCAAAGGAATCTGAAATGCAGTAGCATCAGCTCCATTATTTACATTTGAAAATGCATTAAATCCTAATGCACCAGAAACAAAAGGAGTGAATTTTCCTTTCAAAAATTTGTACTGAACTCCAAGACTTCCTTGCGTAACATCACCCAAAAAGTCATTAGCTACATCTGTACCAGTAAATCCATGTCTACCTCTTGTACCTGCTAAATAAAGGTCAATATTCTCGTTCACATATTTTGACAATCTAACACCAAGGTGTCCTTGGAAAGGTTGATCAAAATCGAAGAAAGAATTACCCTTGTCTCCGTTATATACCATCTTGCCCCCGCTTAATCCCAACTGCCACTGGCTATAGTCATTCTGAGCAAATAAGCCAACAGAGATCATTGAGAATACCAAAACAAAAAATAGGTTTTTCATATTCGTTAAATTGATTAGTTAATTTGTTTAATGAGTAACGAATTTAAGAAATTAATATATAAAATAATCGAATAGGTTAATTTATAATATATTAAAAGGGGTAAATAGCACTATATAGCGTTGTATTCAACACTTTTCAGATATTTATCATATAATCGACCATTAATTTAGCATCAATGCCTATCAACAAAAAAGCTGTTAGCTATATTCTTATTGCTTCATTGGCTTTCTCTGCTATGAATATTTTGATAAAACAAGTGAGTCATCTACCCACTTTTGAATTAATATTCTTTAGATCCATTGGCACTCTTTCTCTTGTATGGTTTTTACTATTGAAAAATAAAATCCCCGCTCTTGGATCAAAACGCCCAATTTTATTCTTGAGAGCGCTGGTGGGTGTTACCTCTTTGGCATTGTATTTTTGGGCATTGAAAAGTATCCCAGTTGGCACGGCCACTTCATTAAGATATATGTCCCCTATTTTTGCAAGTATCCTAGCTGTCCTACTTCTTAAAGAAAAAATAAAGTCAATTCAATGGCTGCTTTTTTTCATTGCCTTTTTAGGTGTGTTAATTATCAAAGGCTTTCATCTTGAAGTGAACACACTAGGCCTTATTGCTGTATTACTCTCTGCCTTTTTTGTAGGATTGGTATTTGTATTGATCAGAAAAATTGGAACAACCGATCACTACTTGGTCATCATTTTCTATTTCATGTTTGCCGCTTTTGCTATTTCTGGGATTGCGACAATGTACCACTATGTGCCACCCAAGGGAATGGAATGGGTGTATCTCTTAAGCAGTGGTGTTGCAGGATTCATTGGCCAATTGACCATGACTCAAGCATTACAAATGGAAGAAACCAATACGATCATTCCATTTAAATATTCAGAAATCATTTTTACACTGTTCGCTGGCTGGGTCTTCTTTGGCGAAACGCAAAACCTATATACATCTTTAGGAATTGGTTGTATCATCATTGCTGTGCTTGGAAATACTTTTATAAAAATGAGAAGCTAAAATCACCATCATTATTTGTAATAGCCTGCTTTTAAATATTTTCCTTCTTCAAAATTGGGTTGATGATCAATGTCGTGAAATGTTTTCTTATAAAGTTTAAGCCCACTACCCAATGCATCAATTGCACCCTCATTGATTTCAAAAAATTCATCTGCCTTAATTCGAGAAGAACAAGAAGCCAACAACAAAGTACCTCCTTGTTTGGTTAAACTCACACCCAGCTTTGCCAATCGATTGTAACTGACTTTTGCAGGTAATATTTCTTTTGCGCTTTTCGCAAATGATGGGGGATCTATGATCACCAAATCAAACTGCTCTCTTTTATTGATAAGTTCTTGCAATGCATCAAACGCATCCATCGCCCATGTTTTATGCTTACCGCTGATCTGATCTGCATTCAGTTTGACATTTGCGGAAGCGAGACTTAAAGCTTTCTTACTGATATCCACACTCAACACAGATGTAGCACCTCCCACCAATGCGTGAACAGAAAATCCTCCCGCATACGAAAATACATCTAGTACTTTCTTCCCTGCTGCCATGTTTCCTATCATCCTACGATTCTCTCTGTGATCTAAGAAGAATCCGGTCTTATGCCCTTTTATTACATTCGCATTGAACTTGATTCCGTGTTCAACAAACCCAACATTGGGGTTCTCCAATGTCCCTAAAATTACTTGACCATCCTCAAGTCCAAAAGTATCACCTTGTTGCATTAAGTTTCTACTCAAACGCAAAACACAAGTTGAGACTTCACTCACTTCAACCAAAAACGGAATGATATCCTTCAAGTAAGGCAACCAAATATGTGAATACAGTTTTACAACCAGCACGTCAGCATAAACATCCGCAATCAAACCTGGGAAAAAGTCATTCTCCCCAAAAATCAATCGATAACTATTGGTGTCTGTTTCCAGCAATGGTTTCCGTTTTTCAAAAGCACCTTGGATTTTATCTCTAAACCATGCGTCACCTATCTCCCCCTTTACATGAAATTGCAGAACCTTAATCCTGATCGGCGAATAAGGATCATACAAACCCAAAGCCAAAAACTTGTTTTTACGTTCGTCAAATATGATGACCAAATCTCCTGCCTTCGCTCCTGGTGATTCCTTCACAATTCCTTTTTCAAATACCCAAGGATGATTCTTTTTTACCATCCGCTCCGAAGCAGAGGATAATTTGATCGCGATCCGATTTGTCTTTATTTCTGGTAATGCTATCACTACTTAATTTGAAATTCGATTTAGACCAGTCCTTGCTTTCTGATGAAGACTTTGTTGGTACTCACTTGGACTTAAAGCCAGACATGTATTAAAATAATCTCGCGCCTTTTCAAATTCATTCTGGGATTCATAAATAATCCCCAAATTCAATGCAGCGTTGCAAGACATATAGGATGTTTCTTCTTTATCTGCATGTATCGTCTGATGAAAATATTGAATCGCTTCAGGATAATTTTTCAACGCCTGTGTGATTCTTCCAAGTCTATAAAAATACTCCATCTGGTAACTTTTATCCGCATAAAAGTTATGCGCATTTTTAATCAATTCTTGATATGCCTTTTGATAATAACCCCCATCATAAAGCAATCTTGCTCGCAACAATACCGGATCTGGAATTTCATATTTTTTTGCTTCGCGCAATGCCTGCTTGTCATCATCAATCATCACACTTCCTTTCTCAACACATTGCTTCATATGATATTTATACGACTGAATGTCTTCTTCAAAAATCAAAGAAGACCAAGCCAATTTTTGATGTGCTTCCTTGATGTAATGGATGCCATTAAAATAATCCAGATATTCATTGAAGTAACTTACAGACTCTTCATTAAGCTTCCGCAAATGGCTAACGCCCATTAAAAAATACAAATAAGGAAAATCTTTGACGGAAGTATAAGACAAAGTTTCTAGCAAAAGTTCAATGGCTTCATCATTTTTTCCAGCTCGCTGAAATAATTTTACTTGAACAAATGCAGCCAAAGGGCTCTTTGATTTTTTTAATTCCGTCTCCTCCAAATAAGCAAAGGACAATTCTTGATTGTTGTCTTGATACAATGACATAAAAATATAAATAGCCTCCGCCTCCAATTCAAAAATAAATGATTCTTGATCGGCATAATTATTTACATTTTGGATCTCTTCAAGTCCCTGAGTAATAGACCCCGACATCCCGAAAATATTTTTAAATACACCAGGTACTTCTATTGTCTCAACCAATGAATGAATGATACTTAGACTTTTATAGTTGTAAATAAAATCCGGATACTTCTTGGTGTTTTTCTCCAACAATCTGTAGGCACTATATACTTCCCTTCCCGCTTTAAATAACTCATTGAACTTGGACCGTGTCAATGCCCACTGTAGATGTATTTCTGCAATCACAAAATCTTTGAATGGGTCATCATCGGGCAATTGACCCAATAGTTCAATCCGTTTTTCCTTATTGGATTTTACTTGTCCAAAATATTCTAGGTCTTCGTAAATAAACAACTTGAAGAAATCAATATAATTCTCGATATGAATATATGCCAAATTAAAACGATCTTCTTGCCGTGAAGCGGCAATTCGTTCTTCGGCTTCCGCAAATTTCAAATCAATGATCGATTGGTAAGCTTCCTCCAAGGTAGGAGTATAACTTATGTGATATTGAGACCAAGCACACGATGCACTTAATACAAAAAATAATATGTAGAACCGTTTAATCAAAGTCTTTACAAAGATGCACGCTTTAAAGTTAAATTGCTTTTCAACAAAAAAGCCTTTCCCGCTTGTCGGCGAAAAAGGCTTTTAAAATTAATCAATGTATTGATTATTCATCTTCCGTTATTCCTGCTGTTTCATTGTCAACAAGTACACGTCCACAATGTTCGCAAGCAATTATTGCTTTATGGTTTCCTAACTCAATCTGAGTTTGTGCTGGAATTCTATTGAAGCATCCACCACAAGCAGATCTTTTAACAGGAACAACAGCCAATCCATTTTTATATCTATTTCTGATTCTGTCGTAAGATTTCAATAGACGCTCTTCAATCGTCTTTCTTGTTTTAACCGATTTCTTACCAAGTTTCGCTTCATCCTTCTCTGTCTTCTCGATAATCTTATCAAGTTCAACTTTCTTCTTCTCAAGATCTTCTTGCTTGGCTGTCAATTTATCACTTGTCATTTCTAGAATCTCTTTCTTTCTCTCTTGTACCTCTTGATTCTCTCTAATTTTCTTCTCTGACAACTGGTTTTCAAGATTCTGCAATTCAACCTCTTTGGTCAAAGCTTCAAATTCTCTATTGTTTTTTACATCCTCAAGCTGCTTGTTGTACTTTTCAATAAGCGAGTTTGAGTTGATGATATTTTCTTTGTGCTTGCCTATTTCATCATTAATTTCTTCAAGCTGAGAATTAAGCTTCGCAACTCTAGTCTCAAGACCAGTAATTTCGTCTTCAAGGTCACTTACCTCAATTGGTAATTGTCCTTTCAGAACCTTAAATCCATCAATTTGTGAGTCAATCGTTTGAAGCTCATATAAAGCCTCTAATTTTTCCTTAACTGAAACTGTTGTTGTAGACATATAACTTGTTGATTTATATATAGTTAACCGGATTTGTCACCACTTTAGTGGATCGGGCTGCAAATTTAACAAAATTATCATTTATGAGCTCAGATAATAGGTCAATTGTAAACTGTTCACTCTCATAATGTCCTATATCTGCGATAATTATCCGGTTATTGGCGTCAAAATACTCATGATACTTGTAATCAGCGGTAATAAACACATCTGCTCCCCTTGCCATTGCATCGTTTAGCAGAAAACCTCCTGATCCTCCAGCAACTGCGACTCGTTGAATGGTATCTTTGTGTAACTTGGTATATTTAACGCAATTCACGGCCATTTTCTCCTTCAAATACTTCAAAAACGACATTGAATCCATTGGGGATGCCAGATTACCTATCATTCCAGATCCAACATCTGGATTCTCAGGATCCTTAAGCTTCAAGATCTCTTGATTCTCCAACAAAAGTCGTTGGGCAATTCTTTGATTGACGCCATTCTGAAATACATTGTCAAGATTGGTATGCATGGCCACAATCGCTATGTCATTTTTTATGGCAAGCTCTATGGTCTTTTGGATATAGTTGCTACCTGTTAAGTTCTTGAGACCAGAAAAAATAATCGGATGGTGAGCCACGATCACATTACAATCATTGGCAATGGCTTCTTCAACAACGCTTTCTGTGGAATCCAAACAGGTTATAACTCCTGTGATTTCCATATCCTTATGCCCCGTTATCAATCCAGCATTATCATAACTCTCTTGAAGATGCAAAGGAGCAACCTGCTCAAAGAAATCCATTAGTGCTTGCAATTTCATATCAAGAATTTTTAATTTTTGCAATCAAGGCTGTACTAGAATAATGATCAACAAACGGTATCGTCATTACCTTACCTCCGTTTTTTTCAACATCTTCTCTTCCTACTATTTCACTTAGGTCATAATCGCCACCCTTTACCAATACCGCAGGACTCAAATACTTGATTAATTTTAAAGGTGTGTCTTCGACAAATTCTACGACACAAGCTACTTGTTGTAATCCAGACAACATCGCTGCACGATATTCAAAATCATTAATAGGTCTAGAAACTCCTTTAAGTCTTGTCACCGACTCATCACTATTTAAACCGATGACCAAATTTGACGAAAGTCTAGAAGCTTCTGAAAGATAAAAAAGATGTCCTGGATGTAGCAAATCAAAACATCCATTGGTAAACACTATATCTGAGCCTTCTAAAAACGCCAAGGCTTCAGCCCAAGCTTCTTTCCTAAATATTTTTTTGGAGAATGGATTTTTCATTTGTTGATAATTGGCAATACAACCAAAGATATCAAGCCAAATACAATATTTCCGAAAAGCTGGATAGAGAAATATAAAATCATAGCAAATGAAAACGAATCAATACTACTTAATCCAAGAATGATTAGTGCTTGTGTAACTAAAAAATGATAAGATCCCATGCCTCCCGGTGACGGAAACACAATACCCAATGTCCCAAATACGAATACGATCAATCCAGCAATCGGAGTCAAATGTGCCGTGGGCTCAAATGCATAAAAACACAAATACGTCATCAAGTAATAGCAAAACCAAATCCCAAATGAATACAACCAAAAGAGTGTTTTATTTTCAACTTTGGAAATAGATCCCAAACCTTCCACAAAACTTTTCATCAGATTTTTAATCTTAACAAAAAACGGTGACTGCCCTTCATCTGGCAAACCAAATATATATTTCAATACCCCTAATCCAATAAGTCCTAGTGCAGCCAACACACCAAATCCAAGCAATACTTTACTTGCCGGAATATTAAAATTTTGCTCAAAGTAGGAAACAAAAATATCGTAGCTTAATAAGAAGGCAAGACCTATTATCAAAAGTAGCATCAAAACATCAACTATCCTTCCGATAACAATGGTTGCAAAAGACTGTTCTACTGGTATGTTTTCATATTTACTTATGGCACCAGCCCGTATGAATTCTCCAGACCTTGGTACACCAAGATTGGCAAAATACCCGAGCATCAAGGTTCCCATACAATTCAAAAAACTTGGTTGATGATCCAATGGTTTTAACAATTGTTGCCATCTCCAACTTCTAAATACATTACTCACCATGTAGATGATCAACACGAGCAATATCCAAAACCAATTTACTGATTTGAAATCGGATAGGATTCTATCAAACAAACTGCACTGATCGGCAGTTAACCCATCTTGTGTACATTGTTCTAGGTAAGAAGCCGATTGAGAATTCCACATCAATGTGAGAATCAAAACCCCTAAACCTAGAAAAACAAGATACTTTATAATGTTTTTTAAATCCAAATTCGCCTAGCTAAGTCGATTGTTTTCATCAGGGAAAATAGTAATTGCTTTATAGTCTTTGGCTTCTTCAGGCGTCATGAATCCATAAGAGATTATAATCACTATATCTCCCACTTCAACCCTACGAGCTGCAGCACCATTTAGACAAATAACCCCTGATCCACGCTCACCTCTGATGACGTAGGTTTCGATACGTTCACCATTGTTATTGTTAACTATCTGCACCTTTTCTCCAGGTAAGATATTGGCCGCATCAATTAAATCTTCATCGATGGTAATCGAACCAACGTAATTAAGATTGGCCTGAGTAACTCTGGCGCGGTGAATCTTCGATTTATGTATTGTTAGTAACATGTTGCAAAATTATAAAAATATTCTTCAAAAACTACCTAAGACTTTTTTAGGATGATATTATCTATTAATCTGATTTTCCCAGCCCACACGGCCGTCGCAGCCACAATATAATCTGAATCGCTCCATTTTTTAATGGGTTTTAGCGTATATCCGTCAACGATTGAAACATATTCAGGCTCATATCCTCTTGGTTTCCCAAGCGCATCAAGCGCTGATTCAATGGCTTCGTCTACTGTTTTCGATTTCATCGACCGCTTAATTTTTTTAAGCTCTTTGAATATTATTGGAGCCCATTTTCTTTTGGCTTTTGTCAATCTCACATTTCTTGAACTCAATGCAAGCCCATCCTTGGCTCTTTGAATTTCAACAACTACCAGTTGAACCTTCATCCTTAAGTTCTTAATCATCTGAGCAATTATAGTAAATTGCTGAAAATCTTTTTGTCCCATATAAAGACGCGTCGGTCTCACAATATCTAATAATCGATGCACCACTTGCACGACCCCTTCAAAATGTCCTGGCCTGAATTCTCCTTCCATCAATTTATCCAACCCTTTAAGATTAACTTTGACACTTTTTTTTGTCCCTGATGGATATACTTCTTTTACGCTTGGCGCAAATAGATAGTCTACTTTCGCCTTGGCAAGTTTTTCTGAATCAGCATCTAAGGTTCGGGGATATTTGTCTAAATCTGATTTTACATTAAACTGTGTTGGATTCACAAAAATTGAGCAGACTGTAAAATCATTTTCCTTGATCGATCTCTTCATGAGTGAAATATGACCCGAATGAAGTGCTCCCATAGTAGGAACAAAACCAATAGTCTTCTTTTCTTTCTTATGTTGCTTTATAATTACTTGAAGCTCTTTGACCGTGTGAATTGTTTTCATTTCTTGTCTTTTTCAAACCAATTTTTAACTACCTCTAAGGCTAGTTTATGTTGAGGTGTATAATCTCTTTCATTATAACCTTCACCACCTTTATCTTCGGGAAACCACTTCCATATAAATCCACCTGCCCAGAAATCTTCTTTCCAAAACACTTGGTACAATGCTTCAAATGCATTGGCTTGCGCTTGTTCATTGATATTCAAGGACTTCACCTTCTTTTCTAACTCCCAAGTTTTACCTGCACATCCATCGACACTTAGATAACCATATTCAGTAAACAACATAGGAATTCCAATTTTATTAGAAAACTTACGCATTTCGTTGACAATCGGTTTCCATTCTTTTACCAGTTTATTTACATCAGGTGTCTTCTGATCACTTAATGGAAAGTATGAACTTACCCCAATGTAATCCAAGGCTCCCCAAAAACCAATATTCTGATAATTATCCCAGTTGGCAGAATAAGTAATTAATCCACAATATTCCTCTCGAACATCTGAAATCAATTGAGTCCAAAAAGCTGGACGCATTTTGGTGCTTTTCTTCAATTCAGTGCCAATACAAAATATCTCTACCTCCTCTTCAATGGCAATATCTAAAAAGAAAAATATATACTCTCTATAATTTGTTTCCCATGCCTCCCAATCTGCATCATTCTTAAAACCAAGATCGCCAATCCATCCACCAGGAATATACACTTGGGGTTTAAGCATTACTCCAATACCTTTTTCTTTTGCTAGCCTGATTGTTTCGACTATGCCTTCTTTCTTCTCTCCCCACCATTGACGTGTCATATTGAAACTTAAGTTGGTTTTACCCATACGAGTAAAACCATATGGAACCAGCTTAATGTAATCAGAACTTATCTCTTGCAGTGGAACAATCGGATTCGATTTGTAGGAAGATGGTGGGGCTACCAAAGTGACACCCTTTATCTTTTCTGACTGAGAAATACCTATGTTACAAAACAAGAGCAATCCTATTAACGACACCATTCCTGACTTTAAAAAATATTGTTTCATATTCAATCTTTGTTCACTTTCAAATCACCCGTTTTCTTAACGCGTATTTACCGAAAGAAATTCAAACGATTACACTTTTAATATTTCATTTTATACCTCTACAAATCCAAAAAATAAATTAGTGCAACGCTTTCTCTAAAAAGCACCAATATTACTCATTTCACCATATTTCTTCTTCAATTTATTTCCAACTTGGTCTTGTTTATTGAAATATCCTTTGAAGGTTAAATTTCTTGGTCATTGAACATTTAGACAAAGGAAAACCAATAAACTTGCAAAAGACCATAAAAATAAGCGAAAGCTTAAAATACACAATAAGATATTAAGAAATTATTTAATATATTCGAGCTTCTAATTCAACGTTTTAAGACATAAAAATGAGTAATCAAGCATTTATAGTAGAAGGAGGAAACAAATTAAACGGCTCAATTATTCCCCAAGGGGCCAAAAATGAGGCCTTACAAGTAGTTTCGGCTGTGCTGCTTACCAAAGAAAAGGTAAGAATGGATAATGTACCAGACATTTTAGATATCAGAAAGCTTATATCTCTGCTAGAAGGTTTAGGAGTAAAAGTGGAAAGACATAGTGCAAATAGCTTCACTTTTCAGGCAGAAAATATTGATCTTGATTATTTCGCTTCCAAAGAATATTTAGACAATGCCAAAAGAATAAGAGGAAGTGTAATGCTTATGGGACCACTGTTGGCAAGATTTGGGAAAGCATTTCTACCTAAACCAGGAGGAGACAAAATCGGAAGAAGAAGACTTGACGCTCACTTTTATGGGTTTAGAGTCCTCGGCGCGGAATTTAAATACGACGCTGCAGAAGACAATTTCTTTTTGGCTTGTGATAAGTTAAAAGGCGCATACATCCATATGGAAGAGATCACTGTTACCGGTACAGCCAATGTTGTAATGGCAGCCAGTCTTGCAGAGGGTGTAACTACCATATACAATGCCGCCTGCGAACCATATCTTCAACAACTATGCTCGATGCTTAATCGAATGGGTGCAAAGATTGAAGGAATAGGTTCTAATCTATTAAAGATTACAGGAGTATCAAGTCTGGATGGAACAAGTCATAGATGCCTTCCTGACATGATTGAGATTGGTAGTTTTATTGGTCTGGCCGCTATGACAGAATCAAAACTTAGAATCAAAGATGTAAATCAAAAGATGCTGGGTAACATTCCAAGCACTTTCCAAAAAATAGGAATACAACTACAATTTGAAGATGACGATCTGATCGTTGATGGAACTGAAGTATATGAAATTCAAAACTTCATTGATGGTAGTATATTAACAGTCTACGATGCTCCTTGGCCTGGTTTCACTCCTGATCTAATGAGTATTCTTCTTGTAACAGCCACTCAGGCAAGAGGCAGCGTATTGATTCATCAAAAAATGTTTGAAAGCAGATTGTTCTTTGTCGACAAACTAATAGACATGGGTGCCCAAATCATTCTTTGTGATCCACACAGGGCAACGGTTATAGGTCTTGAAAGAAAACATTCATTGAAAGGCATTACAATGAGTTCGCCAGACATTAGAGCAGGTGTATCATTGCTAATTGCTGCATTGAGTGCCGAAGGAAAAAGTACCATCCATAACATTCATCAAATTGATAGAGGATACCAAAACATTGAAGCTAGGCTACAAAGCTTAGGAGCAAATCTTGTACGTACAGAATCATAAATTACAAGAATATTTAGTCCAGTAAATCGCTTGATGATACAACCAGAGGCTCATCGGTTGTAAGGCGCACAATATCTAAATCAATAAAGTCTAAATAAAAAATCCCGCGGGGTCCAGCCGCGGGATTTGAAATCAATAATTACCAAAATATGCGTGTCTAACGCATGTATCTTTAGTACCGAATTATTTCAGTACGATCATTTTTTTCGTTGCAGTAAAGTCTCCACTCTCAATTGTGTAGTAAAGTACTCCATTTGCATTGTTCAAGTCAGATGCACTTAATGAAAGTACATTTGATCCAGCAGGATAATTACCAGCCGCTTTGTAAATCAATTCACCTGTTGAAGAATAGATAGTCAAGCTAGCCTGACCAGCCTTTGCTAAACTAAATTCAACATTTGTATTTGCTTTCCATGGGTTTGGTTCGTTCTGAGCCAATGCATTTTCAACAGATACATTATCAGATGACGTCACGTTGATTAATTCAAGAGACGCACCTTGGTAAGCTTCTGATCTTACAACTTTGTCAGTAATATTTAAGGCACTGTTAGTCATTTCAACAGTTACTGTAAACAATGTACCTCCATTGAAAGATTTCATTGAAGCATCATTCCAGCTAAACGCAAGAGCATTGTTTGACAAAGCTACTTGGCTATCATCCAAATTGATCAATCCACTTTCAACATTACTAATTGAAGTAATTCCTGCTCCTTCCAACGTAAATTGGAATCCAGCGATGTCGTTGAAGTTAGATGAACTAAATGTTAATTTAGTAGTACCATCGCCTAGGTCAGTTCTATTGATATTAAATTCCAAGTTGTTAGAACTTCTTGCTTCAATATTTTCACCCAATAACTCAAGCTCAACACTTCCATTAACATCTCCTACTTTCACTCCTACAAAGTCTTCGTTTATGTCGCCTTGTAAATCTATTACATCTACAAACTCACTGAATGGCCATGGATTCTCTGAGTTCATTACTTGATCTGCATCTGTGAATCTCCAGCTATCATTAGATGGCAATTCTTCAAAGATTCCTAGGATCAACTTACGCAATTGGATCAAATCCACTGCTGATACTCTCTCATCATTACTTGCATCTGCTGCAATCAACTTGTATGGACTATCCAATTCATTCAATCCTAAGATGTGTCTTTGGATTAATACCAAATCCAATGTTGATACTCCATTCAACCAGTCATCATTCTTCTCTCCTGACAATGAATAATCATTGAACGTCGGGTTGTAGTCGAATGTGTAGGTTCCGTTTTCTGTAGTTACTGTTGTATTTGAATAACCAACTTCGGCTGATGTTGCTGACATTTGAACGCCTGCAACTCCAACTCCTGATTCCGTCGCTACTCTACCTGCAATAAGTGCGCTTCCGCCGTTGTCAACCAATCTTAGGTTTACTATTGCAAAGTCTACATTTCCGCATAAATCCCATACATATACTGGTAAATCCAATACTCCTCCATTCGCTTGTGCAGCATCGAAGTCCTCTGTTGTAAATACCATTGCTGATGTTCCTGCTTCTGCATCCCACAATTCTGCATCGCCATTGTTGTAGTCGTTTTGACTCGCTACTCCATCTGCATCATACCATGGATCTTCTTCCTCTGGATTTTCCAACTGGAATGGTACTGTGCTTGAGAATGTGTAGAACAAGAAGTCTTCTGGTGAACAGTTATCAAAACTGCCTAAGTTGAAGTCTTTTGCCCACAACTCTACTGAACCATTCTCCATCAACGCTGTACTTAGGTTGATCATATATGGTGTTGGTTGCTTCTTATCTTCAATCGTAAAGAAGCTTGTTCCTTGCGTATTGTTGCCACATCCGTCACTTACTGTCCATCTTACTCTGTGTCTTGATGAACATCCGTTTGATAAACCATCTGGTAAATCGATGTGTACATCGCCTCCTGTTGGTGCTATGTAGAACGGATCATCTGGTCCAAACCAACTTGAGAAAGTATAATCCACTTCCCAATCTGAATTCATATCTACTTCTGCTTCCCACTTCAACCATGCACTTGAACAGATTCCATTATCTGCGCCGCCTGCCCAGATTGAAATACCTTCTCCTACACAATCAGCATTTACTGCAAAACATGTGTCTTGTAAGGTAAGTACTGGCTTCTCTGTATCGATCAATTTCAATACTTGAGTGTGCGTATATAATCCTGGTACAAATCCATCGTCTTCGTCGTCCAACAAATCATTAAGATCTGTATCATCTGCATCGTAATCACACCAGTTAATTACTGACCAGTGGTTTAAGATCTTGAAACATGCTCCATCTTCAAAGTAGAAGGTATCGCTCTGTAGGCTCGTTCCTGTAAGTTCACACAAACGCTCTACTACATCTGGCTCATCTTCTTCGAATGCAAGACAATCAGATGTCTGATCTTCTGGCCAGATGATTTCTAAGTCGCCTTCTTCTGTATCTCTCATGATGATCCATTGAGTACAAGTTCTTCCTTCGCATGACCAAGTTCTTTGGATTGCTCCTCTTCTACAACTTGGGTTGTATGCTGGAATCTCTTC
>CALFDU010000159.1 GCA_937950315.1 uncultured Saprospiraceae bacterium
TCGATACGAGGTACTACTACTTCCGTTTCAGGATCTCCCATACGGCAATTGTACTCAATCACATACGGCTCGCCGTCAACCTTAATCAAGCCTATAAAAACAAAACCAGTATAGTTCATTTTCTCAGCGGCAAACCCATCGATGGTAGGTTTTATAATTCGATCATCTACTTTTTTCATTAGTTCAGACGATACAAAAGGAACAGGTGATACAGCACCCATTCCACCTGTATTCAATCCTTTATCTCCTTCCCCAATTCTTTTATAATCTTTGGCACTCGGAAGTACGACGTATTCTTTCCCATCTGTCAAAACAAAAACAGAAAATTCAATCCCATCTAAAAAATCTTCAATGACAACGCTAGAAGATGCCTCGCCAAATTTTCCACCCAACATATCTTTCAACGCCTCTTTTGCTTCAGATCTGTCTTCTATGATGAGGACTCCTTTTCCGGCAGCCAAGCCATCTGCTTTTAGTACGTAAGGGCCAGGTTTTTTATCCAAATATTCCAAGCCTGCTTCCAGTTGGGTCCCATTGAAGGTTTTGAATCCGGCAGTAGGAATGTTGTATTTCTCCATGAACTTGTTGGCAAAATCCTTCGATCCTTCCAATTGGGCTGAATTTTTATCGGGCCCAAAAACCTTGATATCACTGTGGTGTTCAAGAAAATAGTCAACAATTCCATCTACCAATGGCTGTTCTGGACCCACAATGATGAATTTTACATCATTTTCGAGGCAAAAAAGCCCTATTTGACGAAAGTCTGAAATAGATAAATCTACATTTTCTGCCACAGAAGAAGTCCCTCCATTACCTGGTGCGACATAGAGATCATTACAAAGGTCAGATTGGCAAATTTTCCATGCCAAGGCGTGTTCTCTGCCTCCAGAACCAAGTATTAAAATATTATACATATAAGTTTTAACAATTTTTGCGCAAAATACGGATAGTTCTGAATAGACATATTATAAATTTTATTAATATGTCAAGCTAAATCTTAACTTTGTAGGCTAAACCTAACACATGTACGCATACATAGAAGGAAAATTAAGTTTTAAGAACCCTACTCATGTCCATTTGGACGTAAATGGAGTCGGATATCTCTTGAATATCAGTTTGAACACCTACGCAGCCGTTGAAGCTTTGGAAAAAGCCAAACTTTACACGTATCTGCATGTAAAAGAGGATATTTTGAGCTTATACGGCTTTTCGAGTGAGGAAGAAAAGAAGATGTTTACGCTCTTGATTTCTGTATCTGGAATAGGCCCAAACACAGCAAGGGTGGTACTTTCCTCTATGACAGCGCCTGAAGTGAGCACGGCTATTCTACATGAAAATGTGGCAGCTTTCAATAAAGTGAAGGGAATTGGTCCAAAAACTGCAAAAAGGGTGATTTTGGATTTAAAAGACAAGGTTAGCAAGCTTGGGAACGAAAATATACCTGATTTGGTGCCTCAAAATGGGTTAAGAGAGGAGGCTATTTCTGCTTTGTTGTCGCTTGGGTTCAATAAGCAGCAAATAGTTAAGAAAATCGATGTAGTTATAGGCAATACACCGGGCATTTCTAAGGTTGAAATATTAATTAAAGAAGTACTAAAACAATTGTCCTAAAATATACCTTTTTGGTACCTCATACCGTTATAAACACTTACGCTTCTCGCAAGCGCAAAATTAGACAAACACGATTCAGATAAATACTAATGAATTTAACTAAGAAACTACTGATAATCAGCTTTTTGATTGTAGGGACGAGCAAAATATTTGCATTCACAAAAGGGCCTCAGGAAACTCTCAATTTTGAGATAATAAGTATCCAAACGGACACTATTCCCATTGAGGATACCTACGGTGATTTTCTAACCGACCCCAACAACAATCCATTTGACATCCAGCCATCAAATCTGGAGCAGAAAGTTGAATACGATCCAGCCACAAATACCTATGTCGTTTTTGAAAAAATAGGTGAAGAATACTACAAAACTCCTGTTACAATGACTTTCAAGGAATACCTTGAATGGCGATCAAAATACGAGGAGCAGAGATACTTCAATAAATTGGCAGGAATTGGGGATGAATATCGAAGTAAAAATGGAATCATCGACCCAATCTCAAGAGTAGACATCAAAGACGATATCGTAGATAGGCTTTTTGGAGGTTCAGGGGTAACCATCAAACCGCAAGGAAATATTGATTTGACAATCCTTCCGATTCAATATCAATTTAATGCAAACCCAAATATTCCAACCGACCTGCAGAGACAATTCATTTTTCTAGATTTTGATCCAGTGATTCAGATGAATGTGGATGGTGGAATCGGAGATAAAATGGATCTTAACTTCAACTACAATACACAGTCAACTTTTGACTTTGATCAGAAGATCAAACTTGCTTATGATTCAGAGGAATTCAATGAAGATGACATCATCAAAAAAATAGAAGCCGGTAATGTTAGTTTGCCACTAAGAAGTTCGTTAATCCAAGGTGCGCAACAATTGTTTGGTTTGAAAACAGAATTACAGTTTGGACATTTGCGCTTGACGGCCATTGCCTCTCAACAAAAATCAGAACAAGAAAACTTACAGATTCAGAACGGAGCCCAAGTGCAACAGTTTGAAATACGCCCTGATGAATACGATGAAAACAGACACTTTTTCATCTCACATTACCACAGAAACAACTACGAAAGAACGTTAGAAAACTTACCTTACTTGAATACTGCTTTCAGAGTAAACAGAATTCAAGTATGGGTTTCCAATGATAGACCGGAGTTTCAGCAAAACAGTACCATGATTGCTGCTATCAGTGATTTGGGTCAGGGTGTTGATTCATTGTTTACCGACAACAATCAGAACAATCCAATGATTGCTCCGGCATCTCCATATCCACAAGTATTGGTTGATAGATTCGGAGAAAGACTTCCGGACAACAGATCAAATACTTTGTATGAAGAATTAGGTCTTGAAACCGATGAGGCAACAAGAAGAATTGAAAATACATCTACTCTATTGGCAGGAAGATATGGACTTGAGCAAACAGAGGATTTTGAAACATTCAGAGGAAGATTGCTTTCACCAAGTGAGTATACTTTCAATCCGGAACTAGGATTTATCTCATTGAATATCCGACTAAAGGCAAACCAAGTATTGGGGGTAGCATATGACTACTATTATACTTTCAATTGTGATACATTGTACACGGTTGGAGAGCTTTCAGAAGAAAATACCATTTCAGATGTAAGCGAAGATGGAGAGGTAGAATCGGCATCAGTACTTTATGTGAAAATGTTGAAGAACTCAACTCAGAAAGTAAGTCACCCGACTTGGGATCTGATGATGAAGAACGTGTATGCGCTTCGTACCAATCAATTGAATCCAGACGATTTTACTTTTGACATTTTCTTTGAAGATGATCAATTTGATGGATCACTAAAGAAATTCTTACCCTTCACTCAAGTAAACGACCTACCCCTCTTGAATATGTTTAATCTCGATAGATTGAACACGCAAAAT
>CALFDU010000160.1 GCA_937950315.1 uncultured Saprospiraceae bacterium
GAGTAAACCAAATTATATTGATCTTTCTGTTAAGCCTTCCGGTTTTAGTAATTTTTACAATGCAGGAACACGAGAGCTTCTGTCAGTACCATATGCAATCTTTGCATTGAAGGTAAGTTGCGCTGATGGATGTCCTGGAGATGTAGGACCTGTTGGTATTAATGGACAAGATGGCCCAAATGGCCCTCCAGGATTTTCTGGTTTTGGTTCCACTGGTGCAACTGGAGGTACTGGTCCACAAGGATTATCAGGTGTTCAAACATTGAATATGACAGATATGGTGCCTGTTAATCCGAGTAATAATCAATTTTATATTGATGATGGAACCAATCGAGCAGATGGGGTGCCTGGCATTCGATTTTTTAATGGAACCGATTGGTTAGATATTTAAATAAAATAAGATGAAACAGTTTATTCAAATAGTAAGTTTTTTGTTTTTCTCATTGAGTATGTATTCGCAGAATCCAGTGAATGCGGTTTGTGATGAAACCTTGGAAATTCCATATACCTTTAGCTATAGTGGTTTTATATTATTTGACAATGAAGTTGGTTTGGCTGATCCTGGGAGTATGCTCAATTTGCAAATTGAAATTTCAGAAGATAGTCTTTCTGGTGCTGTTAGGTATAAAGAATTTATAAGAATACCTTTTTCAAAGCAAGGATTTTTCACAGTAAATATTGGTGATTCTAATCAGTCGGAATTCATAGATTTTATTATGTATTTGAATGGTAATACTGACAAAGATTATTTTATCAATGTACATTTTCAAAATCCTTCTACCGGAACATATGCATTGATAGGTTCAAAGCCGATTCAGACAGTTCCATATGCATTGGTAGCAAATTCAATCAATGGAATTGGACCTAGAGGAGCACAAGGAATTGATGGAATTGATGGAGCCGTAGGTCCAGCTGGGGCTACAGGTGCAACTGGGGCTACAGGTGCAACTGGTCCTTCCGGTCCTTCAGGTATAGATGGTTTTCATCGTATGTTTATCAGAAATACTCCTCCCACTAATTCATTTACTAGAATATATGTAGATGATGGTACAAATACGGCTGACGGCAAACCACATTTAAGATACAAACCAGCTGGTTCAAATTCATGGATTGATCTCTAAAAAACAAAAAAATGAAAAATATACTTATAATAATATTTGCATTGATTTCCCAATTATCCTTTGCACAGACACCCAATGCGTTTGGATACCAAGGTTTATTACTCAACCCAGACGGATATGCAATTGAAAATAAAATGGTCGATTTTGTCATCACCATTAGTCCAAACAATGACGGGTCAGAGGCTTACTTTCAGGAAGTACAAACAATTCAAACTGATAAAAACGGCGTCTTTAATTTCAACATTGGAGAAGGAGATATCCTGAGTGGAAGTATGAACGATATAGCATGGTTGGCTTCTGTTCCATTCATTGGCGTACAATACGATTTATTGAATGGAGAAGGAATGCAAAATTTGGGTTACACTCAATTTAATTCTGTTCCATTTTGCTTTTATTCCCAATATGTTGTTTGTCAGGATGGCCCAAGGGGTAGAGATGGTATGGATGGGGCACCTGGTCCTCAAGGCCCAAGTGGGGCAACGGGTGCTACTGGAGCAACCGGTGCAACAGGCCCACAAGGCCCACCTGGACAACCAATTACAGAAATGCTTTCTGTTGAACCAAACAACGCACAAGCGGGAACTGTTTATCTTGATGATGGTAGCAATACAGAAGATGGATTACCAGGCTTTAGGTATTACGATGGGTCTGTTTGGATTCAGTTGTAGAATCGATCGTGTTTAAAATAGATCTTGCTTAATTCTTTGGCTTTCGCCAAATCTGAAAACTCGTATTTAGAATTACGCAGTGCCAAAAATGGAGTATTTCTTATCAGAATTCGTTTACGTTTAGGTCAGCATTGATCCCAATAGAAAGCAACTGTCTGTCTCTCGGAAAATCATTGTTGGAAACATTGAAACTCAATGAATACTGAGCTTGTAATTTGAATTTTTCAAATCCAAATAAAAAAGTTGCCGCAGGCTCAATGATGAAGTTGTTTTTGTTTTCCTCTAAGAAGGCAATTTGATCAACACCATCGAAACTTAGTGCACCTTCAATATTGGCATAATTCAAACTAGCAAAACGTGAAGAAAGTGCTACGGCAAATTTATCTTGTTTGTAAGCGAGACTTGGTTGTATGCCAAATCTAAAAGCATTGGCCATAATCTGACCTTGATTCCCATTTGGGTCCAGGCTTGAAAAACTATTTTCAAATCGTCCAAAACCAAGTTGTGCATATGCTTCAAAAATCATATTGTCTCCAACGTCTGTATAGTAGCCGGGCGCCACTTCAAAAATATATCCAGATCCTCCGTCTCCATCATTGACTTCTACAGGTACAAATCTGCTGTAATTTACCGCTGCCGCAAATTGATCTGTAATCGCATAGGCTGCCTGTGCTTCAAATCTTGCACCATCAGAACTACCCGTTAGATTGATGTCTCCTTCTTCTTCAAACATCGTAATTTGTTGCGTATTTGGTTTGTAATATTTAGGCGAACAAGCGAATGAGGTAAGAACGCAAAGACAAGCGGCTATTTTTAAAAGCTTCATAATTAATTGGATTGTATTTGAAAAGTAAGAAAAATTTTACGAATCATTCATACATCTATGTAAAACGAAAGTGTCAAATTTGAAAAAATACTGATTTAAAGGCTGTGGGAATTGAAAAAAGTTTTCAATCCGTAAGACTTATGTCCTATTATTTATTCTCATCTTACGAATAAAGAGAAATGATGTACACTTACTCAAGCTATCAATACTAATTCAAATCTGAACATTGTTGCAGATAAATAGGCCATAGCTTTAGGTAAAATTATATTAAAATGAAACGAATTCCGGTAATACTACTCTTGGTCATTCTTGCCTTCACAGCTTGCAAGAAGCAAAATCAAATCGACCCAACTGTCACTGATAAACGTTCAGTGAGCGAATATTCTCCAAAAGAAATCATGGTCAAAGAAGAATTCTTTGTTCGCTTTGTCAAGGATTATATTTCTGAAGATGAATTGTTTAGCGAAGTGAGTGCTGATCTGTTTAACATACAGCCTGCTGTGAAAGGGAAGGCCATTTGGGAAGATAGAAGAACCATCGTTTTTAAGCCTGAGACACAATGGGACTACAATTCACAATACAAAGCATTTGTTGATACAGACATGATGTTTGGAACTGGAAAGAGATCCATGATCACTTTTATGACAAGACCTGTGGTAGGGAATCTTCATACTGGCCAAATGGAACTGCCATCAGACATTGATACTGGACCTATTGTAAAAGGATATATCAATACCAATGATTTTGTTCCTAATGAGTTGGTTGAAAATACTTTGTCTGTTGGCCAAGTCGGAAACAATGCACTGAGCGTGGAATGGAACCACAATCAGCTGACCAATAGACATGATTATGTTATTAAAGGCATCAAACGATTTGATGATGATTCAGAATTGAAAGTAACAACGACCAATCAAAAACCATTTACCGATTTTGATTCCGAACGCGTCGTTGTGATTCCTACAAAAAATAAATTTAGTTTGCTAGGAGGTGGATTGCCTGAAGGAGGAGGCAATTATATCGAAGTGATTTTTTCTGATCCAATAGACAACAAGCAGAATCTTGATGGTCTAGTTAGACTAAAGGATTCCAATGCCGAATTAAAATATGACATTTCAAGAAATGTGTTGAAAATATTTCCTAAACCATTCCCGTCAGGTAATACAGAATTGATCGTTTCACAATCTATAAAAGGAAAAAATGGAATTTCATTGAAAGAGGATCATAGAATAATGATCAATATCATTCCAGAAAAGCCTGAAGTGAGATTTACCAGTACCGGAAATATCTTGCCCAATATGGGGTCTTCTGTAATTGCATTTGAGGCAAAGCAATTGCATGCGGTTGATGTCGAAATCTTTAAAATCTACGAAAACAATCTGCAAGAGTTTTTTCAATATTCAACCATCACCCAACAATCCAATAACAGAATGGTGGGTAAGGTCGTCTACGAGGACAAGGTCATTCTGCATGAACTAGGCGCTGAAGCAATTGACAATGGATGGGAGAGATATGCACTCAATCTTGACTACTTTACCAATGCAGACCCAGCTGCGATTTACGAGGTGCGGATAGGTTTTAAAAATACCTACGCTAAATATTCTTGTAACAATGACTTTCCAGAAATTTTGAATCCGCCAGGTCCTGATGTGAGCATGATGGATATTAATTATTATCAATACGAAGGATACGAATGGAATCATTATGAAGATCCATGTTATCCTGCATACTATACTTCACGAAATTTTATACGTAAAAATGTGCTGGTGTCCAATCTGGGATTGGTAGTAAAGGCTACAAAGGATAAGCGTATAAATATTTACGCAAGTGATATAAGGACGGCTACTCCACTAAGCGGTGTGAATCTTAATTTATACTCACAAGAAAAGCAATTATTGGGTTCTATTTCAACAGATGGAAATGGAATGGCAGAATATGATAATTCTGAAAAAGTATTTTTTGTCACAGGCGAATATGGAAGAGAATATGCCTACCTACCCACTTTCTTTAATCGTACTTTAAAGACCAGTCACTTTGAAGTCGGAGGTGTGAATTATAAGAATGGAATGAATGGATTTCTCTATGGAGAAAGAGGAGTGTGGCGACCGGGTGATACCATCTTTTTATCCTTGATGCTTGAAGATCTTGAAAATAAATTACCGGAAGACCATCCTGTAGTTCTGAAAATGTACAACGCCAAAGGAGAGCTGCACGATACACAAACCAAAATGGACAATGTCGGTGGCTTGTATGTTTTTAAGGTAACGAGTGCCTCATCGGATCCGACAGGAAACTGGAGAGCAGAGGCGAAGGTAGGAAACCAAGTATTCAGAAAATCGTTGAAGGTTGAAACCATCAAACCCAATCGTCTAAAAATTAATTTGGACAGAGCCAATGATAGCTTGTACAATGTAGCCACAGAAAAAATCAAAGTTGAATCCAAATGGTTGCACGGAAGTCCTTCAGCTGGATTGAAAGTGAAAGTGGAGGCCAATTACGTTTCTGTTCCACCAAGCTTCAAAGAATATGATGCCTTTGTTTTTAATGACCCTGCTAGAAAAATAAATACATCCAATCAAGTGGTGTACGATGATAATTTGAATGAAGACGGCATAGCAAGCTTTAAATATAAATTTGCAGGAACCGAACGATTCCCAGGAAACATAAAAGCCAACTTGAATACGCGTGTATTTGAAAAAAGTGGCAACTACAGCAACTACTATTCCAACAATACCATTTTCCCTTACGATTCCTATGCAGGTGTGAAAGTGCCTAAATCAAGATGGGGAAGAAATTACGTTTCCTCAAAGACTGGAACCGACATTGGTTTTGTCAATGTAGATAAAAAAGGTAAACCAAAAGCCAATAGAAAATTAAAAGTAGGGATTTACGAAAGTTATTGGTCTTGGTGGTACAACCGCTCTGATAGAGACATTTATAAGTTCAATTCGGACAATCACTATGGGGCACTGGATACATTTACCGTAGTAACAAACAGCCAAGGAGAAGCAGTATACAATTCTGACTTTGGAGATAATTATGGCAACTATCTAATAAGAGTCTGTGACGTGGAGAGTGGACATTGCAGTGGAGAATTGTTTTACACTGGAAGATGGGGGAGTTCTGGAAACGAAGAATCTTCTATGTCTACTTTAAATATAAAGAAGAATGCATCTGATTATAAGGTAGGCGATGAAGTGGTAGTTAATTTCCCAACCAGCCCAGGTGCCAATGTATTGGTCTCTGTTGAATCATCATTGGGTGTCATAAAATCTGATTGGGTTGCCTCTCAGGGTGAAAATACAGAATACCGATTCACCGCAACCGAAGATATGGTCCCAAATATTTATGTAAATGTGATGATGCTTCAGACTTGGGAGAGAGACAATGATCTTCCATTGAGAATGTATGGCGTGATTCCAATTACCATCAAAGATCCCAATACAGAGTTGAAGCCAGTGATAACATCACAAAATGTCTTTGCTCCAAACTCAAAAGTGAAAGTTGAGGTGAAGGAGGAGGACGGAAAGGGAATGGCGTATACCATTGCAATGGTAGATGAAGGCTTGCTCGATCTTACCAATTTTAAAACTCCAGATCCGCACAAACATTTCTTTGCCAAGCAAGCGCTAAATGTTCGTACCTGGGATCTGTATGATTTTGTAATGAATAAGCATGGTGGGTCCATCGAAAAAATAATTTCAATCGGAGGTGATGGAGAAAATGAAAGCGCTGGTAGCAAAGCAAATGCAAACCGCTTCAAACCGGTTGTTCATTTTGCAGGACCGTTTTACCTTGAACCAGGTAGCACGGCTTCACATGACATTCCGATTCCCAATTATATGGGATCTGTTAAGTTGATGGTAGTGGCCAAGGATGGTAATAAATATGGTAAAGGTCATAAAGTTGTTCCTGTTAAGAAGGAGTTGATGCTATTGACCACATTTCCACGTGTCTTAACTTTGGGAGATCAGATAAACATTCCGGTCAATACTTTTTGGACCGAGAATAGTAAAACCGAAGTTTCTTTGAATATGATCACCAACGATAAGGTGAAGCCAGTGCGTGCAAGTACAACCACCAGTTTTGAAAAGCAAGGAGATAAGATTGCCGAATTGGTTGCAACGACCGGTGAGGAAGAAGGGGTCGCAGAGTTTAGAATTACTGGCCTTGCGGGTGGGTATTCTTCTTTTGATGAAGTAGAAATTGATGTGCGGAATCCCAACCCGATGGAAAGTGAGGTAACCGACTTTGCTTTGTCAGCAGGAGAGACGCTATCTCAAGTAGTCAATCGTTTTGGTGCCAAAGGAAGCCAATCAGCAACTGTAGAAATAAGTCGTTTTCCCTCTTTAAATATGGAAGATAGATTGGGTTACTTGATCAGATATCCTCATGGATGCCTGGAGCAAACAGTTTCATCTGCTTTCCCGCAATTGTATCTTGATGAGTTGATGAATGTGTCAGATTTAGATAAAAAAAGGATTGCAAGAAACATTTCTGCTGCAATCAAAAAACTGAATAAATTTAATCGTACAGGGAGATTTAATTATTGGAGAGGAGGCTCTTATTATCATGGATGGAGTGATGTGTATGCTGCGCATTTTTTGCAAACAGCCTCAGAGAAAGGTCATTTTGTTGGATCGAATTTATTGAAATCATGGCAGGACAATCACTACACGATTGCCAACAATTTTGAAGCACGTAAAGTATCAGCGTACCAATTGGATATTCAAGCTTATCGATTGTATGTGTTGAGTGTGATGGGCAATCCCAATACTTCTGCCATGAATCGATTGCGCAACGTGGAACAACTCTCAGACAGAGCAACCTATCTTTTAGCAGCCGCTTATGGAAGGATCGGGCAATCTTCCGTAGGAAAAGAACTGATTGCAAAAGCCAAAGGGGATTTTGACAAACAAGAGTATGACTACCATTCGTTTAGTTCGGCCATTCGAGATGAATCTATCGCAGCTATCGCTTTAAAAGAAATGGATCAAATGCCCAATGCAGTGATGATGACGAAAACCATTGCAGAGAAGTTGCAAAAAGGCAATTGGTATAGCACGCAATCTATTTCGTTTGCACTTTTGAGTATCGCTCAGATTGTTACAGGCAACACGCCCGAAGTGATGGATTATAGCATTTCTGTCAATGGCGCTGCGAGTCATGCAGTTTCTTCTGACAGGTTGATTGATGCCTATGATCTAAGCCTGGAAGATGAGGCGAGTTTTCAATTGGCCAACAACAGCAATGGTTTATTGTATGTGAGTATCATTAATCAAGGGAAACTTGAACCTGGAAATGTAAAAGCTAGGAAAGAAAACCTGGATTTGAAGATTCAATACTTGAATGAAGATGGTGGAGCCATCGACCATACCAACTTGAAGCAGGGCACCGACTTTTTAATGAAAGTAACAGTCAGCAATCCAGGCAGTGGTTATTACAACATTGAGGATCTCGCGCTTACGCAAATATTTCCGGCAGGATGGGAAATCCGATCAGGAAGACTTTCCAATGAACAGACCAATGAGACTTATCAATACAGGGATGTAAGAGACGATCGCGTGAGTACATTTTTTGAACTGTATGGCCGAAGTTCTACGACTTTTACCATTAAGTTGAATGCAGCATATGTTGGAGATTTTTATCTGCCTCCTACTTCATGTGAGTCGATGTACAACAACAAGATTTATGCACAGAGTGCAAGTAACCGCGTAAAAGTACTTTCAAAATGAAACGATTTTTTAAATTCTTTTTGATACTGAACTTGCTTCTGTTTGTTGGTGTTTGTTTGTCTATCAACATAGAGGAGAGTTTTGATGTACCGAAGAGTTATGTGGTATTTGATCAGTCGCACACTTTGTTGGGTGCTAAGATTGCTGCAGATGAGCAATGGAGATTTCCATTGATTGATAGTATTCCAGAAAATTACAAACAAGCATTGTTGTGTTTTGAGGATAAGAGATTTTATAATCATCCAGGAGTAGATATCATTTCTATTTTTCGCGCAGTCAAGTCCAACTTGAAGGCTAAAACAATTGTGAGTGGTGCCAGTACGATCACCATGCAGTTGATGAGGTTGGCAAGGGATAAAGATTCTCGAAGTCTGAAGCAGAAAATCATTGAGACCTACCTGGCGGTGGCTTATACGCTGAAGTATGACAAAGAAACGGTATTAAGATATTATGTTACCAATGCACCTTTTGGTGGCAATGTGGTAGGAGCGGAAACCGCTGCTTGGAGGTATTTCGGTCGCTCGATTTATGATTTATCCTGGGCAGAATCGGCAACACTTGCGGTCCTACCCAATAGTCCTGCATTGATGCATCCGGGGAAAAACAGAAAAGCATTGAAGGCCAAGCGAGATAAATTACTCGGAAATTTAATCGAAGATGGAATGATTGATTCTTTAGAATATCAACTGGCCATCGAAGAACCTCTACCTCTTGCACCTAAAAAATTACCGAACCTTGCCACTCATTATGTGGAAGAAAATTTTAAGAATCGAGACAAGGGTCATAAGTTGATAAGTACCATTGATTATAACATACAAAGAAATGCCAATGAAATTTTA
The DNA here is from genome assembly GCA_937950315.1 of uncultured Saprospiraceae bacterium. Taxonomy (GTDB): domain Bacteria; phylum Bacteroidota; class Bacteroidia; order Chitinophagales; family Saprospiraceae; genus JAHDBF01. The sequence continues at coordinate 9,187 of CALFDU010000160.1, forward strand.
TCAGCACACGAAGGATACAATACCACAAAAGGAATCGAAAATGCAAGCATCATCATCCGTGATACCAAGACGGGGGAGATTCTCGCTTACATTGGAAACAATCAAGGAGATGTACGTGCCAAATACAACAACATGGCAACCACACCTCGGAGTACAGGAAGTATTTTAAAACCTTTGTTGTACGCAAGCAGTATCAATGAAGGATTATTGGGACCCAAGCAATTGGTCAGCGATGTGCCGATTCATATCGATGGATTTCAGCCTAAAAACTACGATAAGAATTATCGAGGACTCGTGCCTGCCAATGAAGCATTGAGTAAGTCCTTGAATATTCCTTTCGTTATTATGTTGAAAGAATATGGCGTCGATCGCTTCCTAGATCGATTGCAAGAATTTGGTTTTACGACCATCAATCAGTCAGCCGAGCATTATGGACTCTCGTTGATACTTGGAGGAGCGGAAATTACTTTGGATGAGCTGACCATGGCTTACGCCAAGTTGGGTAGATTGGCTCTTGTTGAAAAACAAAATAGTAACTTATTGCATCCAGCTACCGTCTATCATATGATTGATGCGATGACCGAGTTGCAAAGACCCAATGAAGAGAATTTTTGGGAGCATTTTGGTTCTGGGAAAAAAATTGCATGGAAAACGGGGACATCATACGGTAATCGAGATGCATGGGCCATTGGCTTGACTCCAGAATATACGATCGGTGTGTGGGTCGGAAATTCAGATGGAGAAGCTAGGCCGGAGATCATCGGTTCGAGTTTGGCAGGTCCGATTTTATTTGATTTGGTTCATGCTTTACCAGGCATATCTTCTTTTGAGGAACCGCTTAGACATTTGAAACAATACAAAATGTGTAAAAAATCTGGATTGAAAGCGACGGATGCTTGTACAGATCATGAGGAGGCGTGGCTTTCTCCTACGCTTGCGCAAATGAAGCAGTGTGCATATCATCAAAAAGTATGGCTAGATGAAAGCAAGTCTTTTTTGGTAAATGTCGAGTGCGCAGATGTAATGATTGACTCTAGTTGGTTTGTCGTACCGCCCAAAGAGGCCTTGCACCTCAAAACATTTGATCCAGGTTACGAACCTCTTCCTCAGATGCATGTTGATTGTATCGATCAGAGTAGAGAAAAGTACATTGATATCGTATATCCACAAGCAAAGTCGAGTTTTGTAATACCTAAGAATTTGAAAGAAGAGAAAGAAAGTATTGTTTGTGAGGTAGCACACCAGTTTCCAAGTAGTAAGATCTATTGGCATGTTGATGATAAGTACATTGGCATGACTGAAGAGTTTCACAAAATTCCAATTGAACCGGGAATTGGTAAACACACATTATACGTTATTGATGATCAAGGACGTTATGATGAAACGATTTTTGAAGTTTTAAAGTAAAAGCTATGATTTGTTTAACCATTTTCCTGATATCACGTTTATATATTATCATCAGAAAGCGTCAAGCGACGAAGATGGATGACATATTCTAATTATTTATTGGTTAATTATTTGGATATTTTTGAAAATCACCTATAGATTAGTACTTTTATTGTAAATTAGAAAAAATACACCTAGGTGTATGTGGTCAAACTCCTATAAAATATAAATATTTGACTGCCTACACCTTAAAACCGAAGTATATAATAGCTTGTTTTCGGAGTTCAAGTTTCTTAGTCGCTTCAGTTTGTAGGCAGTTTTAAAATAAATTGAGTTATCTAATAGAAGGGTCTTCAATATTTGGAGGCCTTTTTTCATGCCCATTAGTGAAGTTTGAAGTATTTAAACGTTGTTATAAGCCCAATATTGAAGTATTGAATGCAATGCTTTAACTCAAACAAAAAGAAATAGGGTAGAATTCAACTAGCAGAAAACCTTGAGTTTTATGGCTTATCTCTTCAATTCCAGTGTCAAGAGATTATGACTTCCAGAAATTACATTGATTGGTCTGATGACTTTTCCAAAATTGGTTGACACATATACGGAGTACATGCCTTGTGTTAAACGCTCTAATGTCGCATCACCATTACCATCTGTCTTTCTACTCATAATGATATCATCAGTCGAGAAGTCGATCATACTGACATTTCCTTCCAATAGCTGAACATGAACGTTTTCTAAGAAAATTGGCTCACAAGTAGGACCTGCATGGTCAACATAACTTACCGAAACATACAAGTCTGTAGGGGCTTGAACCTCTTCAGCTCTATCTTCAATGATGGTATCCGTTAGATCTTATGAATCCTTAGAACATGCGCTAAGGCTTAAAACTAGGATCAAGAAAGGAATGAATTTTAACATTGCGTGATATTTTTTATTAAGCTACTAACTTTTTTTAATAGTTTAAGACACAAAATTGAAGTTTCTACAAAAAAAATATTTTCATCATGCATTACGAATATGAAACCATAAGCATTAAGTATAGTATCTGGACAGGGAAATCTTCAGATGATTATCTCGAGATAATAAATGAACGTGGGTCCAAGGGCTGGCGATTTGTTTGTTTCACTCCTACTTCAGCAAACCCTAAAAATGTTTCTGGAATCGAATTGGTTTTTGAAAGAGTGGTAGAGGCTTAAAGATTGTTTGAACAAGCAATCTCTAGTTTAAAATATAGATCTTCGCTATTTGCACTAGATCGCTTCAAGAATACAAATCCAAAAGTCTAATACATATTGTTAATCGTATTCAAGGTATTGATCATACAATTTTCATGATTTCCAATGGTAAAGGCAAATTCTTGTCTCACCTTTATCCCGCTTTCGTGTTCTGCTGGAATCCAATTGGACATATTGCAGATGACATCATAAAGAAGTGCATCTACTTCATCATTTTTGGAACTTTGATAAATGGATGTATCTACTACTTCTCCATTTTCATTGATGACAAACTTCAGAATTGCCAAGTCATATCCTTGGAAGACATCTTTTGAGATTTTGTCTATCGCATTTTCTTTAAGATAGCTAAGAAGCAATTCTTCTCCTCCGATATATTGTGCACTTTTAGTAGGGTGAACAGAAAAAGAGAAGCGCTCATTTCTAGGAGGATTACTTGTTAAATTATTTTCAGGGATATATTGTACACTTACCGTGATTGGTGCCGGAAAATCCAATGATTTGAGAAAATGCTTTTGCTGCTGATTGAGAATACTATCCTCACCCATGACTTTTACCATTTCTCTCTTTTGTACACTAGAGATCTCAACCCACAAATATTCTTTGACCCAAGTTGGTTTGAACATTCTATTGAGATCGGTGAGTGTATTGGCTTCATGCAAGTCTGCTTGCGAGATTGAAAGTGGCGGATGATTAATATTTACTTGAAAGGGAAGAGCCTCAGAACTTTGTGATACCACAACCAAGCTATTGATGGTGAGAATCAGTGCAGTAAGAAGTAAATGCTTAATCATGAATAAATATTTCTATAAATATACGCTTCTTTAAGCTTTTATGCTTTGGCTTTACAAGCAAAGAAGAATAATTAAGAAAACATTATTCAATTACTATTGTGAACTACTCAACCACAATGATTAAAGTGAATAATAGAGTGAGTCTATCACCTCATGGGATGAATCATAACATAATTAATTATGACGACTTACCCTAGATTTGTTTTTATCAACGAGAAATAATGCACTATCTTATGCTAACTATTCAATTGTGTATTTAGAACAGGGTTTCTTTATCTAAGAAGTATGAAAAAAATTATAGGACTTTCCATCTGTATGCTAGTTTTCTTAAATTCAATGTATTGCCAAAATGAATTTGGCACTGTAGGTTCTTATTGGCAATATAGTTTTGAGCCTCATAGTGGTGGTAGCGGTTGGACGATGATTACCATTGAAAAAGATACGATGATCAACGGTGTTGAGTTCAAAAAATATAGTTGGAAACATCACGTACAAATAGGATTTTATCCCGCTGAAGAATATTCCTCAACTGGATTGATACGCATTGAGAATGATACTGTTTTTAATGACGAAAATGTGATGATTGATTTCACCATGTCATTGAACGATTCTTTGCAGTTGGCAGGGCTTGGAGTTGATATTCAACTGGCCATTGATAGTATCACGACAGAAACAATCGATGGATTTGATTATAAAAAGTGGCATGGTCAAAAGATATGTGTCATGGGTGCAAATTCATCGGGTCCATACGAACAGTTTATCATCTTGGAATCAATCGGGCAAATTGAAAATGGTTATTTGTTTTGGAATATTGATGGTTGTGCTATTGGTGGAGGCATCAATTCATTTGTTTGCTATAACAATGGCTCATTTAGTTATCCACCAGGCATTGAGTGTGAAAAATTACTCCTAGCATCAAATGACAATCATCTAGTTGCCAATAGCATAGATGTTTTTCCCAACCCTGTTGGTAAAGAATTAAGCATAAGGTCAAACAATAATCCGATCGATCAAATCAAGATATTATCAGTAGAAGGGGAGGTCGTTCAAGAATTTTTGGTTGAACAGAATGAAATTGTCTTAGATGTAAGCAATCTTAATAATGGCGTTTATTTTTTAAGGATTGCAATGGGGAAGGATGTTGAATTTAGAAAGGTAATTGTTTTATAAATGATTACGACAAAAAAAGAGATGAACAATTGTTGTCCATCTCTTCATGTATATTTTACTTTCTTATACTAATATTTATTCCAATCAACTTTTCTGGAGATTCCTATCATAACTTCCCGTTCCCAAGGAATGTAATAATTTAAAGTGACTACTTACTGCTCCCCAAAACGTTTCGTGTTGATAGTATGGGATATTATATTCTTCGGCTGTTTGTTTCACAATCTTCGAAAGTTTGCGATAGTGCACATGGCAGATATTAGGGAATAAATGATGCTCAACTTGAAAGTTTAGTCCTCCTACAAGCCAAGAAAATATTCTGCTTTTGTGCGCAAAATTTGATGTGGTTAATAACTGGTGTATTGCCCAATTGTTTTCAACAGAAATATCTTTGTCTGGCTTGAAGAATTCTGTTTCTTCAATGACGTGCGCTGGTTGAAAAATCAAAGCCAAAATCAACCCACTGATAAAGTGCATCAACAGAAATCCTAAAACTATCTGCCACCAGGCAAATGGTAAAACGACCAATGGTACAATAAAAGTCAATACCAAATAAATCAACTTGACAACAATTATTTGCGCAAGCGCCTGATTAAAAGTCAATCCTTGTCCTGCAAATAAATTTTTCTTCTTGTATCTAAACAGCTGTTGAAAGTCTTTTGCGGTAAACCAATAGATGGTCATGATTCCATATAACAAAGGAGCGTAAAACGCCTGGTATTTGAAGATTGGTTTTCTTTCTTGCGTAGGAGAAAATCGAATTACTCCTTTTTCAATATCCTCATCAAAACCATGAATGTTTGTAAACGAATGATGCAGTACATTATGTTGAATTTTCCAATTAACATCATAGCCACCTATAAAAGTAATTACAGAGCCTATAATTTTATTGACTCTTTTGTTTGCTGAATATGATCCGTGATTGGCATCATGCATAATAGACAATCCGATCCCAGACATTCCAAATCCCATCAACGTCCACAGGCCAGTCATTACCCAAACATTGTTTACCGATCCACTAATAAGTATAAATAGTGGGATGAAGTAAGACGCTAACATAAAGACCGTTTTGATCTTCATGTTAAGATTGGCATGTCTGGAGATGTTGTTGTCCTTGAAATGTTGGTTGACTCTTTTGCGCAGTAACTTATAAAATTCCGGTCTATCCTTCTTGTTGAATTTTACAACAATAGGATTGTCTGTTACTTGATCCATTTCAGTTTTCCAATTTAAGATTCCGTAAGATAGCCCAATTAACATGACGACTATAACAAAATGTCTACTTTAAGACCTTTATTGCGAGAATTAAGTTTGAGCGCTGAAAAAGCGATAAAAATGGATGTTTAATGACTTAAAATTCGTCTTTCTGTATTTTTTCAATTGCATAATTGGCCGATCTCGCGGTTAAAGCCATAAAAGTCAACGAAGGATTTTGAGTAGACATTGAAGTCATACACGCTCCATCCGTAACAAAGACATTTTGACAAGCATGCATTTGATTCCATTTATTCAACATAGATGTCTTCGGATCTTTGCCCATTCGCACACCTCCCATTTCATGAATATCCAGTCCAGGTGCTTGCTTTGTATCTTGGGCCTTGATATTTTTAAACCCTGCTTTTTCAAGCATGATGGTAAATTGAGTGAAATAATCTTCTAACATTTTTTCATCATTCTCGTCGTAGCCAACGGAAATATTCGGTTGTGGAATTCCATACTCATCTTTTTTCTCAGGATCCAAAGTTACCTGTCCATCTTCTCTTGGTATTGTTTCACCCATCATTCTAGACCAGATTCCCCATTCACCATATTCCTTGTTTTCAAGGAGGTTGTTTTGGAGTTCTTCACCGACTCCTTTTTTGTTGATTATTTTATGCCTGCTTGCCCCAAATGAAACTGCATACCCTCTTAGAAAATCAGTTTCTTGTTTGTAGACATTCCTAAATCTTGGAATATAAGAACTCGTTGGCCTTTTTCCTTCAGTTTTGAATTCTTTAAACCCATCATGTGTCGCAGATATAATTCCTCTATAGTTGTGGAATCCTACATATTTACCCAATGTTCCACTATCGTTGCCTAGACCGTTTGGAAACCGTTCAGACTTTGAGTTTAAAAGAATAGCATTCGTATTGATTGTAGCCGCATTTACAAAAATCACTTTTGCATAGTATTCTGTTAGCTCTTTTGTATTGGCATCTATCACTCTTACTCCAGTTGCTTTTTGTTTTTTGTCATCATAAATGATTGACTCAACTATTGAATGCGCTTTGAGCGTTAAATTGCCTGTTCTCTCAGCCCAAGGAATCAATGTCGAGTTTGCATTGAAATATCCTCCAAATGGACAACCTCTTTGACATAAGTCTCTATTCTGGCACAAGCCTCTACCTTGCTTGATGAAAATTTCTTTTTGTTCAGTGATGTGGGCACATCTTCCATAGATTAATTCTCTATCCTTATAATTTTCTTTGAGTGATTTTTGAAAATGTTTTTCAACACAATTTAATTCCCATGCTTTCAAGAATTCTCCATCAGGTACTGTATCATTTCCATCTTTGTTTCCAGATACACCTACAAATCTTTCAACATATCCATACCATTCTTCCAAGTCCGCATATCGGATAGGCCAGTCCACCGCAAAGCCATCTCGTGCAGGTCCTTCAAAATCGTAGTCACTCCACCTTTGCACTTGCCTAGCCCACATAATAGATTTACCTCCTACCTGATAACCCCTGATCCAATCAAATGGTTTGTCTTGTCCATAGACATGATCGTTGTCTTTGACAAAAAAATGTGCAGCATCTTCTTTGTATGCATAACATCTAGAGATCACCGGATTGGCCTCAGTAACTTCTTTTGGTATTTTTCCTCGTAGTGGAAACTCCCAAGGCATTTTATTGGTAGTAGGGTAGTCAACCAAATGTTTTACATCTGGACCTCTTTCAAGTAAAAGTGTTTTGAGTCCATTGTCACAAAATTCTTTTGCTGCCCATCCGCCAGACATTCCAGCTCCTATTACGATGGTATCATATGTATTTTTATTATCAGCCATAATTCTTCTCTTTATAAATTAACACATCCCAAATATCGACTTGGAACCATTTCGTACTCCAGTTGCTCTGTCATAAATCTTTCGGAAGTGGTAAAATGTTCAATCGTAAGATTTTTTGTAGTAGCAAAAAAATATTTCATTTCGTCACTGGTTTGAAGATCATCTATTTGCAGAAAGAATGCCTTTTTTTCCTCTTGCGTTAATTCGGCAAAATCTTTATTGAGTTTTTCTGCAAGAAATAATTGACTTTGGCTTAATCCCGCCATGAACTTTTCAATCTCTTTGGTATCAAAACATTGATTGAGATTATTTAAGATAAAATGTTGTGTCGGTTCTGTTGTTGGAAATGCTTCGTTGTCTCTTGGTAGAAGACTTTTTGTAAAATCGAGAAGCAACTTTCGTTGACTTTTATCTATAAGTATATTATTGTAAACTATTTCTTTTTCAAAATTGCATGCTGGGAAAAACATAACCCCTGTAGCACCTATCAATATGTGCTGTAGTGCGGCCCTTCTTTTCATGTATATATTTAGTTTTGTTAGCCTTTCGGCAAATGGTAAAACCCAAGTTAAGATAATTTTATTGAATAACGATGAACCAATTTGCCAATAAAGAAACGAACCAAAAATTGTTAATTTTCTCAACGTATCAACCAAATTCTTGGCAAATTTGGCAAGTGAAAGACAAGTTTGTGCTCTGCTGAGCAATGCGCATTTTTGAATGAATCCTGTTGGTGCTAGATAGGTTATAAATCTATAAGGGTATCCCAATCATCACATAAAGGCTACCTCAAATGAAAAATTTCAAATAAGACAGCCATTTTCAATATGATTTTGAACATGGACTCACCTCTTGAAAATCAATGAGAATCTAATGACTACGAGCATAAGCCCTTTTGTTCTGCAAGCTTATTGTGCTATAAACACTTTCTATTTCACCCAATCGGGTGTATTCTAGCAATAATTATGCGTATACATTTACGATATAATTATTGAATCCCGCTAATGCCAAATTTTATAAATTCCTATTAACTTTTTTGGTGTGAATAAGTTGTGCAATGGATCATTTTCTCGGAATGTTTGTACAACTTATCACATCGAAACTTTTGAAAGGAAAAAACTAAGAAATGGAAATAATTTACAACAGAAAGAGAGAATGTGGAACAATGAATTTAAAAGATTTAAAAAAGTCCTTAAGTGACATGGAAGATCTTTTAAACAAACACATGTCTTCGTCTGGTGTAAATCAAAAAGAAAAGGTGGAACAAAATCAAAAATTAAATCAATCTATTTTTAGCAGATTGGTGCATGTTATAAAATCATTATTTAGAACAAAATTTGATTAACAAACCAAATACCCCATTATCATGAATTTCCACACATTTAACAAATTGACAGAAAGAGAAACAGAAGTTTTAAGACTATTATCTCAAGAGTATTCTTCTAAAGAAATTGCTGAAGACTTATACCTTAGTAAGGCGACCATTGAATCTCACAGACGTAACCTACTGCTTAAAATGCAAGTAAAGAACGTTGCTGGTTTGATCCGTAAATCTTTTGAAGTTGGAATTTTGAAGATTGATAATAAATTCCAACAAGTAGGTCAAGAAATGATGATGGCCAATAACTAGGCTCTAATTTATTTCAAAGTGGGTGATTGGTTGCCTACTTGCTGACCAAACCAAGATTAGAAAAAAAATTGCTTTCGTGATCTTTTCTGATTAAGTAGTTTTTCTTATCTTAATTGAAAGATGAAATGTAAACGTTACCCCAAATGAAATTCCTCATCTCCAATCATTTATCAACTTTTGCCAGATCAAATATTTCTCGTATTTGTTTTTGCTTCATGTTACTTGTAGTTCATGCTACAATGATAGCCAGTCCTATTCGATCAGATATAGATGTAGTAGATGGTTTTATCAACAATAAAGCATTCCAACAAGGCATGGAATATTCTGATAAGGCGCATCAACAGTATTTAAGTCAAGGCGATAGTTTGTCTGCTTATAAGCTCTTAGTAAAGAAATTATATTGTCTAAAGGAAATGAAAATGGACAATGACTTTGTTGAGCTCGCGGATAAAATAGCAACAGACCTTTCACCGGCTCAATATACTGATCAACATAGGCAAGTGAGAGGATTAAGATGTAAGTACTTGGCACATAAAGATATTGGAGCATACTATGCCGAATTAGAGTCTTTAATGGCATTTGAGCTGGAGTATGGGAATGAAGAAAAATATATCGATGTCACATTGGAATACGTAAGTGCCTTGCATGTGATGGGAAATAGAGATTTGGATATTTCAGCAGAGGTGTTAAGCAGAGTGAAAGACCTAAAGAAAACAGATTATCAAATTTTTGATTACAATAGAAACTTGGCAGCAATTACTTTGAATGTGGATGCGAGAAAAGCTGATTCAATTTTCCAAGTGGCTGAAAAATATATTGATGCTGTTCCTTTAATTAAAACCAAAGCTGGTTTCCTAAGAGAATATGGTCATTTTTTAAGCTTAAATGATGAATACGCAAGAAGCATAGAATATGGTTTAAGGGCATTGGCATATTATGAAGAACAACCTGAAAGATTTGCTTATACATTAGCAGGGCAACTTACCTATCTCTCAGATAACTTCAGAAAAATTGGACACCTTGAAGTAGCAAGAGACTACCAAGACAGAGCCTTAAAAATAGGAAAAGAGAAAGACTTGTTTTTTGCCGATGCTTTTGCTAGATCAAATGGTGATTTACTCGAAGCTGAAGGCGACATTGATTCTGCACAGATAGAATTCAAACGTGCACTAGCATTTTCTAGAGACAGGCATACAGGAACAGGTATTCAATTGTATGTTAAATATGGAACAACATTTTTAAAGCAAAATAATATTGAAGGAGCAAAACAAGTTGCAAAAGAATTACGAAATTTTATCGCTGGACTAGAAAATCCAGAGGACTTTTTTGAACAGAATTTTCTTTATGCGAGAATTTCAAAAAAAGAGAATAACCTTGCAGCGGTTCAAGACTATTTTCAACAAGTATTGAACTCAAGGCTTAATGTTGGACCTAGCTATAAATTGGAAATTTTTAAAGCGCTGGAACATATAAATAAAAGAAAGGGAAATTTTGAAGAAGCATTAAACTTTTCAAATGAATACACCAGCCTTAAGGGATCTCTTGACGATAACATAAAATTACAAAGTGCTTTGACCCTTGAGGCACAATTCCATCGTGTACAACAGAACAATAAAATCGCTTTGCTTGATAGTGAAAACCAATTGCAAGAAGTAAGACTTTCTGGGCAGCGCAAATTTATTATGCTGATTAGTGCAGCATTCCTTGTATTCTTAGCCATTTCCTTTTTGCTCCTCAATCTTTTTAGGAAAGTAAAATCACAAAACCTGATTATCAATAAATCACTTGAAGAAAAAGATACATTACTTAAGGAAATCCACCACCGGGTTAAAAACAATCTTCAATTGGTTTCTAGTTTGCTCACTCTGCAATCACGAGATATCGTAGATGTAAAAGCCATCGAAGCGATCAACGAAGGAAAGTCAAGGGTACGATCTATGGCCTTGATTCACCAAGATTTATATTCTAGGGACAATCTTACAGGTATTGGCATGAAGAAATATCTTGAAAACTTATCACTGGAATTGTTTTCAACTTACCAATACGAAGATCAAGACATTCAATTGGATTTGGATATCGATGATATCTATCTTGATGTAGATACAATAGTGCCTATTGGATTGATCATCAACGAATTAATCACAAATGCACTTAAGTATGCATTTAAAGGAAGAGAAAGCGGTATTTTAAGCATTGCATTTACAGAATTGAACAATACCTTAATACTTGATGTGAAAGACAATGGAAAAGGACTTGACCTTAATAACTTTGTGAAATCCAATTCTTTTGGAAATAAATTGATATCTACATTAACTGATCAGCTTGATGGTAGTATGAAAGTTGACGGAGATAATGGAACACATGTACATTTAGAATTTAAAGATTACAAACTGGCTTCCTAATGATATTAAAAGATAAAAGAGTACTCATCGTAGAAGACGAAGGAATCATAGCAGCTGAAATTCAATCGACGCTGGAGATGCTTGGATATGAAGTATGTGGTAAAGCCAACAACGGCGATAAAGCATTGGATTTGTTTAAAAATGCAAGTCCTGACATCGCTTTGTTGGATATCAATATCAAAGGGACAATGACTGGAATCGACCTAGCCAAAATAATTAGAGAAAAATACAACTTCCCTTTTGTATTCCTGACTTCTTATTCAGACCTATCGACTCTTAAACAGGTGCAGGAAACTTTGCCTTATGGTTATATTGTTAAACCTTTTTCAGACAAAGACTTACGTTCCAATCTGGAATTGGCCTTGTATAAATTTGAGCAGGAACAGAACAATGAACTTCCAAGCATTGAAAAAATCAATACTGCTCTTTCAAGTCCACTAAGAGATAGAGAGTACGATATCCTGATTAAAATGTATGATGGACTTACCTATAAAGAAATAGGGGAAGAACTCTTTATTAGTGTCAATACGGTGAAGTCCTACCAAAAAAATCTTTATCAAAAAATGGAGGTGAGTTCGCGAAACGAAGCCATCAGAAAGCTGTTAGACTTTTAAAGGTTTCTCGCAAAATTAAGATAGCTGCTTATCTTACTTCCACACCGAATTTTTTGCAAAACGATGCATATTGATCCTGTAATTGCTTTAATCTGTTCATTACATCATTGCCAGGAAGTTGATCTGCTTTGTTCACAATACCATATAGATAATTGATTTGAGAAATCATCATTGGTTTTGTATAGTTTCCATCTTGCTGTACCAGCATATTGTAAGCCTCCGTTAATGATTCCTTTTCTTGGCCTTCTTTCGTTTTTCTTTCTTCATCAAGCTGATGGGCTGTTTTCTTTACTTTAGACAATAGCTCGATAATTTCAGCGCAGACTTCTTGTTGAATCATCATGTCTTTTATAGAAACATCTTTCACTCGAGGGTCATTCATAAGACTCAAAGACTCACTATAATCTTTTCCATCAATCCTCAATGTTACTTTGTATTCTCCTGCTGCAGCAAGATAGCCTCTTGAATAACTTTTACTTGCACTTTTATCCCATGCGCCTTTCTGTTTCATGTCCCACTTAATTCTGTGCATTCCAGGATTAAGGGACAACGATTTATTTAAGGTGGATTCAAAATAATTGGTGGACATATCTCTTTCCGTAGAATCCTGCTCCACAGTGAAGTTGTTATAACTTCTGATGACTTCTCCATCATTATTGATGATTTCTAAAATGATCTCTTTTACTGTATCTTGAAGATAATAATCAATGATAACTCCTGGTTGAGGATAGCTGTGTGTCGGTACGATGGATCCTGCCCCAGATGTACGTCCATTTCGATATCTTACACCTGTTGATGGCTTGAAAAGTTTATGGCCATTGGTTGATTCGTAGTTTTGAGCCAAGACAGCAACATTGTCTAAAATCCAAAAGCCTCTTCCCATCGTTGAAAGTACCAAGTCACCTCTATGCAATTTCACATCTGTAATAGGAGTTACCGGTAAGTTTTGTTGAAACGATTCCCAACTATCTCCATCGTTAAAAGAAACAAACATTCCATATTCGGTTCCTGCATACAACAAGCCTTGTTTGTTCTCATCTTCACGTACCACTCTTACGGGATAATCACTAGGAATTCCTTTTGTGATTAATTCCCAATCTTTTCCATAATTACTCGTTTTATAAATGTATGGCTTTTCATCTCCAAGCATATATCTCATAACCGTAACATACGCTGTTCCTTTTTCATGCCTAGATGGTTCGACAGAATCAACCCTTCCTCCTTTTGGCATATCAGGAGTAACATCGGTCCAGTTCTTGGCTCCATCCACGGAGACATGTATCGGTCCATCATTCGCTCCTACATAGATAACTCCCTTTTCCAATTTTGATTCCTGAATAGAATAGATTGTGCTATAAAATTCTTCCCCAGTGATATCGTTGGTAATTGGCCCTCCTGATCTTACCTGCTTGTCTGCTTCAAAGGCTGTCAGGTCTGGCGATATTTTGGTCCAGTTTTTTCCTTCATCGGTTGACATGTTGACGTACTGCGAGCAATGATAAATGACCGTTGGGTCATGAGGCGAAACATGAATCGGAGATACTCTTTGAAATCGGTGTGGCAACTCCTCGGGGCTATGGCCATACATGAAGTAAGCTTCAACATCATATTTTTTCTCTTGTCCTGATAGCTTGTTAAACACACTGAATTTTCCTTTACAATTGGAGTACACAATGTTTGGGTCGATAGGATTGGGCACAGCGGGTCCTGTTTCGCAACCTCCTGTATTCATGACATATCCTGCTGAACCCAATTGATGAGAATAGGGTGCCATGCTTGGAACAGATACTGTGGTGTAATTATCTTGCTGACCTGCATAAAGCCAATATGGATATTGATTGTCAACTTCTACTTGATACAATTCTGAAGTATTCTGATTGTACTGAGTACTCCAAGTCTTTCCTCCATTAAAACTAACATTGGCTCCGCCATCATTTCCTTGAATCATTAGATTTGAGTCATTGGGATTAATCCATATATCGTGGTTGTCTCCATGAGGAACAGAGATTCTGCTCCAGGTTTTTCCTCCATTTATGGAGTTATGAAACCTTGTGCTCATCACATAGATTTTACTTGCGTCATTGGGGTCAACTTCTACGTTGCAATAATAAAAAGGTCGATCTGTCAAGGCATCTTCGTCAGAAAGTTGAACGAATGTCTTCCCATAATCACCAGATACATAAAGCCCTGCAAGTGTATCTCTTGCCTCTACCAATGCCCAAAGGCTATCTGGGCTTGCCTCAGAAACAGCCAAATCTATTTTCCCCATTAATGTAGGAAGCCCTTCACCTTTTCTGTCCCAACTGTCTCCTCCGTCTGTGGATACATAAACACCATTTTGCTCACCACCGCTAATGATAGTCCATGGCTTTCTTTCTGCTCTCCATGCAGTAGCGTAAATAATATCTGGATTTTTAGGATGAAACTCCAAATCAACAAAACCAGTGGTGTCTGAAATATTAAAGACTTTTATCCATCGCTCTCCTCCATCTTCTGTTTTGTATATCCCACGCTCCTTGCTCGCATTGAATGCCTGTCCAATGACCGCAGCAAAAACAACATCATTGTTCTCAGGGTGAATTTCCACAGCTCCGATTTGTCCTGCTTTCTTCAATCCAGAAAAAGACCAAGTGGCACCCGCATCCTCAGATTTGTAAATTCCTTTTCCTTGAATTATGTTTGATCTCAGACCATCGGTTCCAGTTCCCACATAAAGAATATTCGAATCACTTTTTGATACAGCAATGGCTCCTATCGATGGTGTCTCAAAGTAGCCATCAGAAATGTTTTTCCAGGATGTACCATAGTCTTCTGTTTTCCACAATCCACCTCCAGTAGCACCCATGTAAAAAACATTTGCGGAAGCGGCATCACCATGAACGGCCGTAACACGACCTCCCCTGAATGGACCAACATTGCGATATTTCAATGCATCAAACTGGGCAATGGAATCAGCTATCACACCGAAAAATAAAATGATCGTTACAAACGAGATCTGAAAACGTAGGCATGGATTCTTCATACCTAAATATACATTGATTTTTAAATTGCCTAAGCCAGAAATAAAAAGAAAAGTGGATCAGACAGTTTTCCCACTGAATAATTGCTTGATCTCTACTTTTTGTATTTCAATGATGGTGAAAATCCCAAGTGCAATTCCCAATATTCCCGATAAACAATTTACAATGGCCATCACAAAAATGAAAGTGTGGTTTTTCCTTTCATTGATAAACTTGGCAGCAAAGAAATTCAAGATTCCAACAGCTACCATCAAAAGTACTATGAACCCAAATATTCCTGTAATTAAAATAAAAGGTACTTCTGGTGAAGAAAAGTCTCCATTCGAACTTTGCTGTTCTATTTCTTTAAAAGCTGAAGCACCTACCCCAAAAAACAAGAAGAACGCAAGTCCTCCGAGAACAGATAGTATGCCTTTGATGATGTAAAGAATTCGTAAGGCATTTAGATTGTTGTTTTCCATGGTAAAAGTTGTTTGATGAAAGATAAGGCAATTCTTAAGTACTTAAAATAAAAAAAGGGTAAGAAATTAATCCCACCCTTTCAATATGTATGTTTTATTGAATTATGTTTTTTCTGGATACTTATCCTCAACATTTTCTTTCAGCCAAGCCAAACATGATTCAAAATCATCAAAGACCATATCCCTAGAAATCAAATTAGGAACAATGTCAATTCTTTCCATCATGTACAGTGGTTGCTCAGGTGGATTTACCAACAGAACATCCATGCCTTTTTTGATCAGATCTTGGAGAACATCTTCCATGGCGTAAAGCCCGGATTGATCCATGTAAGGAACCTGTCCCATTCTAATGACAACCGCTGAGGCAGTATTAGGAATTTGTAAAGCCAAGTTTTGGAAATCACTGGTTGATCCAAAAAACAAAGGACCATTTATGTGCTTGATAAATACTTCTTCTTGAAGTTCAATTGGGAAACCTCCTTCATCGTCCCATGCTTCTTCATCCAAAGGTTTTACATCTGATTGTGCTGCAGTCAAGTCTCCAATCTTTTTCATAAACATGATAGAGGCGATGATCAAACCTATTATTACTGCATAAATAAGATTCCATACAGAAGACAATACCAATACCACCAACATCACAAAGACTTCTTGTCTAGGCATGTGAGGAATTGCTTTTAATCCTTTGTAATCCATTACTCCTATACCAACCGTCACCAAAATACCAGCAAGAACCGCTGCAGGAATTTGTGATGCAATCGGCCCCAATGCCAACAATATAATAAGTAGTAAAACACCGGCAATCATACCAGATAATCTCGTTTTACCACCCGCATTGATATTTACTACCGTACGGATTGTTGCACCTGCACCAGGAAGACCACCAAACAATGCCGCAATTGTATTACCAATTCCTTGTCCAACCAATTCTTTGTTTGGTTGGTGTTTGGTCTTGGTCATGTTGTCTGCAACGATCGAAGTCAACAATGAATCAATAGCTCCTAATAAGGCAAGTGTTACTGCGGAGAATATATACGGAGAGATTTTAGAAAAACTAAATTCCGTAAATATTCCTAGGTTAAGTACGGGGAATCCTGATGGAATTTCCTCAATCGGTCGATACGGTAATTTAAATAAAACCGCGACCAGCGAAACGACAAAGAGGGCCACCAAGGTACTCGGTACTTTCGTGGTGATCCGTTTAAAGCCATAGATGATAAATATGGTGGCGAGTGCAAGCATGAGCTCAAGCCAATTGATATTCCTCAGTGCTCGTGGCATAATTTTCAATGCACCCAATACACCTGAAGCGTCACTTCCTGCAAGAACCTTCGCTTCCTTCATGATCTTATCATCCGTAATATCACCCGCTCTCTTGATGGTTTCTTTAAAATCTTCTAGCACAAGAATTCCTTCTCCAGCCTCATCTTTTAAAATATCATCCAATATCACTTCCTCAGCCTGAGGTTTGTAATCATTTACATAGGTCAAATCTTCTTTTGGATAATATCCAATGGCTGGAAGAACCTGTGTGACCAATATGATGACACCTATGGCGGTCATGAATCCCGATACCACCGGATAGGGGATATATCGTATATATTTGCCTATTCCGAGAACACCCAAAACAATTTGTAAAAGACCCGCCAAGACAAATACAATGATGATGGCTGGTAATGCCTGAGATACATCTCCTTCAAAACTCGCAACAATCCCGGCAATAATCACCATACTTACTGCAGTCATCGGAGCAGTAGGTCCAGAAATCTGCGTATTGGTACCTCCAAAAAGGGCTGCAAAAAAACTGATAAATATGGCACCATAAAGTCCAGCACTTGGTCCCAGTTCGGTACTCGCACCAAATGCCAACGCTAGTGGCAAAGCAACAATACCTGCTGTCAATCCACCGAAAAAATCTCCTCTTAAATGCTTAAAATTAAAGCCGTTATTATTTTCCATTTTTTGTTATTAATAAGAATCAATCCTGCTCGCTAAAAGCAGATTACATAAACCATAAAACCTAAACTTACGAAGGTTTCTAACTAAAAAATAGAATGTCTTCGGGTGGAGGGGTGTTATTTTGAAGATGAACCCGACCTTGGGTGTCTAAATTGGATAAAAGAGCGCCCAATTCATTAATCGCTGAATCATTGAATACTGAATAGTAAGTGGTTTGTTGAATTTTTTCAATCTCTTTCTCTAGTTCTTTTTCCTCATCTCCGATCATTTCAACATATTCGATGTCTTGCGAGACCAAATGTGCAAAAGTGGATCCGATACTGAGCCATATTTGACTGAAAACGATGATATAAAAGAGGGTCTTTGTCATACTCCGATGAATATAACAAAAAAAGATATTATAAGTTATGGTCTTCCTCTTTTAAAAAAAAGACGACCACTGAATCTCAAGACTTTAAACATAAGATCTATTTGCTATTTGATAGCAGAATATCCACCATCTACATGCATGATTTGTCCTGTCACCCAACTAGATTGGTCTGTCATCAAATAGGCGGCAGCTTTGGCAACTTCAGGCGCCGAACCTACTCGTTTTAATGGATTGTTCGCAGATTGTGCTGCTACTTTTTCTGGGGTATTGAGCAACCTGGTTGCAAGAGGTGTATCGGTAAGTGAAGGTGCAATCGCATTTACACGTATGGTTGGTGCAAGTTCCGCAGCTAGTGCTCTTGTCAAACCTTCAATTGCTCCTTTGGACATCGCCACCTGTGAGTGAAAATTAAATCCTTGTTGTACTGCAACTGTTGAAAACAACACGATGGACCCAGCTCCAGAATTTTTTAATCTCGGCAATAACTGCTTTATGATTTTTGTTGCACCCGTAACTTGGAGCCTAAAATCTTGAATGAAATCTTCTTCCTTAAATCGATGAAATGGCTTTAAATTGATACTTCCCGGACAATATGCCAAACCGTGAATTTCTTCAGGGAAATGTTCGATACTTAATTCTTCTGTCAGTACATCCAACTTCTGTGCATCAACATTCTGACTAATGTCAATCTCATTGCTGTTATAGCTTGTATACACCTTATGACCAAGTCCACTTAAGTTGTCAACCAAGGCTTTTCCGATTCCTGAGGAACCTCCGATTACCACATAATTTTTCATATATGGTCTTAACCGTAATTCAATCAATAATGTTTAAAAGAAATAAAAATTTGTGCGAATTACACTTATGAAAAATGCTTCAACATGATGATCTCCTTTTCTTCCAAGAAACGACTCCAACCACGTGGTAAATCCTTTTTGGTAAGCCCTGCATAATATACTCGATCCAATTTCATGATACTGTAATCAAGACTTTCAAAAATTCTTCTGATAATCCGATTCTTTCCGATATGAATTTCTATCCCAACCTGCGTTTTGTCTTCTCCCTTGACATAGGAGATCGCATCTACCAAAGCTACTCCATCTTCAAGTTCGATCCCTTTTTCAATTGCGAGTTTGTCCTCAGAAGTCAGTTCTCTATTTAGTCTGATGTGATATATTTTTTGTACTTGATGACTTGGATGTGAGAGTTTTTGGGCAAGGTCACCATCATTGGTAAGCAACAACAATCCTGTTGTGTACATATCAAGTCTGCCCACAGGATAGATTCTGGTATTTACCTTTTCTTTGACCATATCCCAGATGGTTTTTCTTCCAGCTTCATCGTCCAATGTGGTGACTACTCCTTTTGGCTTGTTGACCAATAAGTAGACCATATCCTTGACGGCTTTTAATACTTTTCCATCGTATTCGATCACATCGGCATCGGTCACTTCTATTGCAGGATTGATTTCAACTTCTCCATTGACTTTTATTTTTCCAGCCTTGACTAGATCACCTGCTTTCCTTCTCGAGCATACGCCGGCATGCGCGATGTATTTATTCAGTCTATATTTTTCCGCTTCTTCCACAGTGTAAAATTAGTGTAATTATTTTTATATCGCTTCCGCAAATATTTATAATTCGATAAACGAACAAATATGTGCTTCATTTTCTTTGAACGATGCAAATACCTGTTGAAAGAAAATCAAACGAAATGAAATATTTCCTTGTACAGAAATTATGTAAAGGGTAAACTGGTTGTGAAGATTTTAATCATCAAAAACTTCAAAGTCATCGGCATTCATTCTGGATGAAATGGTTACCGAGTCATCTATCTTGCCAAACGGATCATCGTTGCCTTGCTGACCCAATGGGCGCAATGTTGAAAATCCTGCCGAACCAAGTGGTGCAAATTTTACAAAGTCTGCAATGAAACGAAGGTTGACATCTTCTAGCGAACCGTTACGGTGCTTGGCTATGATAATCTGTGCGACATCATCAGGAAGATCACTTTCTTCTTCCATGTTATAATAACCTGGACGATATACAAAAGTTACAATATCCGCATCCTGCTCGATCGCTCCTGATTCCCTAAGGTCAGAAAGCATTGGTCGTTTGTCTCCACCTCTGGTCTCCACAGCTCTTGATAACTGTGAAAGTGCAATCACCGGTACTTTCAATTCCTTCGCCAATCCTTTCAATGATCTAGAAATTGTTGAAATCTGTTGCTCCCTATTTTGTCCTTTGCCATTCCCTTTGTCAGCACTCATCAATTGCAAGTAATCAATGATAATCATCTGGATATCGTGATTCTGTTTCAATCGACGACACTTGGCCCTCAATTCGAAAATATTAATACCTGGTGTATCATCGATATACAGAGGCATTTCTGAAAGTTTCTCTACCGATTGATTGACACGGTTCCATTCTGATTGATCGAGCTTGGCTGCACGTATTCTTGATGTACTGATTTCTGAATCCATAGAAATCAGACGCTGTACCAATTGCTTGTCTTCCATCTCCAGAGAGAATATGGCAATAGGGTAACCTCTTTCGGAAGCATTTTTTGCAAGCGATAATACAAATGCCGTTTTCCCCATTCCAGGACGTGCCGCAAGAATGATCAGATCTGAAGACTGCCATCCATTGGTTACCTTATCAAGATCATCAAATCCCGAAGGCACCCCGACGATCGCATCACCTCTCTTGGATATTTCCTCAAGTTCTTTTCTCACCTCCGCAGCAATCGCACTTACCGGTTTGAAACCTGTATTCAAGTTTTGATCTGAAATTTCATAAAGACCTTGCTCTACCTCATCCAACAATGAAAGAACATCTTTTGAATCCTCAAATGCATCTTTGATTGTTTTATTAGAAATCGAAATCAGCGCACGTTGAATATGTTTCTGGAGGATGATCCTTCCATGGTATTCTATGTTTGCCGCCGAAGCAACTTTATTACTAAGATCCATCAAGTAAGGCAATCCACCCACCATATTCAGTTTGTTGGATTTCCTCAAGGCATCTTGAATTGTCAATAAGTCTATAGGAATCTGCTTGGAAAACAGTTCCTTCATGTGAGAATAAATCTCTTGGTGAGCTGGTAAATAAAAAGAAGTGTGATCCAAAAATTCAACAACAATTGGAAAAGCATCTTTGTCGAGCAATGCCGCTCCCAAAACCGCTTCTTCCAAGTCAACAGCTTGTGGCATAACTCTTCCCATAATTGCATCCATATTACTTTCTCCTGATGCTTTATTATTATATGGGTTGGCCATTGGTTATAGTTAGGTGTTGTTGAAAGAAATGTAAAAGTAGCAAATTGAAATTTTGGTTTTTCTCATATGTTTTTACCCGATATGGAAAAACTGTTGAACAATTGTTAATAACCCAAGTTTAATAATTTTTGTAAGCTGCTTACATATTCTTATAAATCTAAATATAAAAGATTGGTTCCATAAAAGTCTGAAAAGCAACAACTTGGCGTGAAACTGTATGAACATTGGACAACACAACAATTTGACTATCTAGTACCGGTTCTTGTTGAAAAGTAATGATATTTTTTTTTTAACCATACGTAAGCAATTCATTCATTGTTGAAAAAAGTTTTCCACAAAATTTGGTGCAAATTGGACCATATGCTTACATTGAAGGAAACTTAACCTAATTTTAAGAGACCATTATTATTATCTCGCGTCTCAATAGTGTTAATAAAACAAACTTACAATTATGAAAAATATTCTAATAGTACTTGTGATTGCAGTTTTTACGCTTCCACTAATGGCCCAAGACATTCGTGAAATGGATAAAACAATTAGTATGGGAGCTCAACCTGCTTTCGTAATCAATCATCCCAATGCAACGGTAAAAATGGCTGAAAGTGCATGGGAAGACCACATGAAGAAAAATGGCAAAGCCAAAAAGAATAGAAAGTCAAAGGAATATGAAACATTGGATGCCGAGATCAATATAATAAGTAGCACTTCATTAAACGTTTATTTTCTTGCAGAAGAAGGTGCAGAAATGACCACTTCTTATGTCTTTTTTGACAATGGGACTGAATTCATCACCAGCACCAATAATTCCAAAGCGGCAGATGGTATTTATGAGTTTTTAACACCATTTATCTATGATGTAGAAAAATTGGTTGTTCAAGAAGAATTGGAAAATGAAGAGAAAAGCCTTAAGTCTCTCAACAAAGATTTTGAAAAATTAGAAAAGCAGAACACTTCCTACCACGATGAAATAGAAAAACTTCAAGAGAAAATCAGAGAAGCAGAAGTGAATATCGAAAAAAACCTCCAAGCACAAGACGTTAAAACCGGTGAAATCGGAGCGCAAGAAAGTGTCATTGAAGCAGTGAAAAAGAAGCTTAACTCAATCGGTAAAAAATAAATAAATCAACATTATTAAAAGCCTATCTGAAATTTCAGATGGGCTTTTTTTATGCCTCTTTATATCGAAGAAATAGCACTCCCCAAAATCAATAAATAACCATTGTTATCCCATATCCCAAATTCCCGCATACCAAAATCAAAACTTTCAAGAGGGTAGCACAACCTTACCTTTTCTTTGATCCCTTCATACCATTCATCAACGTCTTCTACATTGATATACAATGAGCCAGTCATGATTGGCTTGTCCTGCCCGTGATGATCCATCATCTCATGAAACATAATCGTCTGATCATCCTTACTAAGAAAAATATGCCCTTTGAATTTCCCGCTCAAGGCAAATCCTAAAACATCAGTATAAAATTGAATCGTACCTTCAAGATCATTGGTTTCTAATTTGGCTACAATCGACTTGATAGAATAAATTGACAAAAGGCTTATTTTTTGCTTTCGAATGTTACTTTTTTCTCTATCTCATCATCCCCACGCTTGACCGTTACAGTAATTGTCGCTCCCGGTTCAAATTCTGCCAAGGCTTTCATGTAGGACATCATATCAAAAATCTCCAAGTCTCCCATCTTGATGACTACATCTCCCGCCATCATGTCAGCCTGATGAGCAGGGCGCTCCTCTCTGACCGCATCGATACGCATCCCTTTACCCGTAAACATATAATCAGGCATAACTCCCAAAGTAACCTTAAAATTTGGCGTCTCAGCCGACTCGTCTTTGGTTTTCTTAAATGGTATATCATCTATCTTATCCAATTGAAGCACTACGCCTTCGATGAGATTACTGATTTTCTGAATGCCTTGATAGTTGATATTGATGACATCATCACTTGGCTTGTGATAATCCTTATGCTGACCAGTAAAAAAGAACAGTACAGGAATATTTACCAAGTAAAAAGAGGTGTGATCCGAAGGACCAATTCCAGAAGGACTGAATGAATAGGTAAAACCATTGTCTGCCTTTGAAATCAAATCTCCCCAGACTGGCGAGGTTCCATTTCCATGAATCGAAATACGCTCATCTGGTCTCAATCTACCAACCATATCGAGATTAATCATGGCATCTATTTGCGGAAGCGGAATAGTACTATTGTTGACAAAATGTTTAGATCCCCAGAGTCCTTTCTCCTCTCCTGAAAATCCGATAAACATGTAATTGTATTGTAATTCCCTTTTTGATAGTCGTTCAGCCAAAAGTAGCATCGCACCGACACCGCTCGCATTGTCATCCGCTCCATTGTGGATTGCAGGTTCGCCAATATAGAGTGAGCCCTCTTTACCATATCCTAAATGATCATAATGGGCACCTATGCATATCGTCTTGTCCGCACCATTGTCCAAATAACCAATTACATTTTTTCCTGAAATAACTGGATCATCTGGAGCAGGCGCATCCGCATGAGGATTTGACTTAAGGTGAATATCAAAATGTTGCATATATCCTTCTTCACCCATCGGCTTAAGACCAATTGCCTTCATTCTCTTAGCGACATACTTGGCTGCCAAAGTCTCTCCTTCGGTCCCAATTTCTCTCCCTTCAAGCTCGTCAGAGGCCAAATAACCTACATCTGCAGACAATTGAGTGATTTCAGAAGATTCTGTATTGGTAATCACATACTTTGACTTACAGCCAATTAATAATATGCATGTTAATAAGGTTATTATAGAAAAATACTTTCTTTGCATTCTCGTTTATTTAAGACGCTAATATATTTAAAAAATATCCATGAACAGTCGTACTCATATTCTAACAGTTTCCATTCTAGTAATGTTGTTAATGTG
>CALFDU010000161.1 GCA_937950315.1 uncultured Saprospiraceae bacterium
GCTGGTATGAAATTCACCTCTGGTCCATTAACATCAATTTCTGTTGCAATCCCATCTTGAGAACCATCTTCAGTAATCAAAGTCAAGAAGAAGTTTTCTGGATCTTCAATCAGTTGATTTCTGTTTTCATCAGTCAAGGTAATTTTAATCATCGGCGCTGGAGAAATTATATCTCCATCTAAAATTCTAATCCCGTCAAAAGTTACATCCAACAACGGATTGATATCATCCGCTCTTACCAAAAAGCTTAAAATTCCTCGATTGTTAAATGAAAACTGTTCTGGCTGATCTTCATCAGGATTTATTTCAACACGCAATTGGTACAATCCATCAAGCTCTTTTGTATCATATTCAAACCTATCAGGAATACCACTTAGCATCTGTATAGGTGATTTTCTGTCTTCAACAATAATCTCATTGTTTTTCTGATCAACGATACTATACCTAACCAGCATACTATCCAAATTAGACATACTCACATTGTCAATATTAAATGAGATATCCATAATCTCTCCTTGCTCCAAAGTATCAGCATGGAAAGCATAATTGTCCACTGTATTTAGAACTGCTTCAGGAAGGTCCGTATAAGAAACTCTCCAATAATCAAGATCTAATGAAGTACGACTTATCGTGTCTCTAGTAAACATTTCAAGCCTTAGATAAGGATATTCTGATGCATTTATAAAGCTTAAATCAAAGTTCTTATTTACAATATTTGTTGCCAAGGTATCTTCTTCTCCTTCATCATCAATACCAAATAGTTTAATATCAAAAATGTCTTCAGATTGAGTATAATCTGAAATTTCCCATTCTAGTTTATTCCAAGCTTTTGCCGGACCAATTTTTTTAGTACTTATTTCTCCCTCAAACCATTTTGCTTCTAAATTAAAAATGGCGCTTACTTGATCATCTACCGTAGGAGCAACAAATTCATTAAGAGCTCCAGATCCTTTTTGAAATCCAAATACATATGGTTTTGGGTCGTCAATTTGATTTCGCAGCATCGTGGCGCCTTCATTTTCAAACAGTTCAAAAAGTTCATCTTCCCATAAGTTTGGATTGTAATGATTAAATGAATTTTGCACGGTAAACATAAATACGTAGTATCCATCTGGGACTTGATTATTAATGAAGTCCAAAATTTCCTGACGATGCCCCGCATCATTTGTTCTAAATGGCCATATATCTCTTTCTGTATCAACACTACCTGTGTCTGCACCAAAAACTCCACCGATAGGACATGGAATCGGAATTAATTTAGTTGGATCTGCGAAAACAAAATATAGACCACCTCCAATATCATTTCCAAATGCACCTGCACTAAATGATGTGTTGTACGAAAATTCTGGAAAGTCTCCACCCTGCCTTACAATGTTTACAAATTTGAATTCATAGTTGGCAAGATCATAGTCAAAGTTTCTTGTTGTTGAATCTACGCTAAGATTATCTGTGTCATCCTTTAAGTATTGGTACAGATCACTTTGATTCCAACCACTTGAAATATCTTCGATAAAAACAAAAGAACTATTATTCCAAAAAGATATTCCAAATTCTGGATCTGCTGCCTTGGTTCTCCAATAATAAACTTGCTCGTTGTCATATTGAATATTTGGTTGCCATTGTATCAACCCACCGTGTGCTTCCACAACAGCAGATTGTTTAAACGGACTATCAAACAATTCTGTGGTATCGATTTCAATATCATAAGTCGATGTACCAATAAACCCATTTCCTGTTGATGCCATCAAAACCGTTTGATCTTTATTGGTGATAGCAAATTCTGCCGGAGCAAATGGAATAGGATTATCGTTTAATACAAAGAATTTGTATGCATCAATACCGTAAGAATCTTTCAAAGAGTTGTTCATCTCCGCAAGCGGGTTAGGTGTTTCGTCTATTTCAAATACATGATCAAGAAACACCTCAATTTCATTTTCTCCTGCTGCAGCCACTATGTTGAGTGGAATAGTATGGCAGATATTATCGCTATTAAATGGTGCTTCAGATTTAAAGAAAAAAGTATCTATTTCATTATTGAATTTATGAACCAAGTAATAGTCAATGGTGTCAAACTGATGTTTACCTATGTTTGCAATATTGAAGCAAATGTCAACACTATCGAGTCTTCCGGAGACCACTTCTGGTGAAGTTCTAAATGTAGTAATGTCTGGAGTATAATCTGGTCCATCAAAAGTATTAATCACTAAAGCTGGATCACCATGAAAAGTCAATTGCTGTTGCAATGTCTGTACTTGAAAATCAGCATTGTTGGTTCTGCCTGATAAGACTTTCGTCAAAATGGTTCCGATAGGTTGACCATAATTATCAGTTCCTTGGTTTCCATAAAAATCAAATCCATGGAAAAATTGTGGACTAACATAGGCTGTTCCTGAAGCTGCTAAAAATGCGATAGAACCTTTTTCTGGCTCCAAAACAAAATCTTCACTCATTCCTGGAGTGTTTGTGTGTATATTACCAGAGTGGCAACCCAAAGAAAGTATCAATGGAGTTTTTCCTTCGTTATCAAACTTACTAGGATCTTCTATACTAAAGTCGAAGGTACCTGTCGAGGAATGACCAAAGAATGTTAGAATAGAACAACCACTATTTACTTCATCAATAATGGATTGAGAAAGTGATGTTTGAATAGGGTCACTTGTAGTCTTTCTGAATGTAATGACATCAGCTCCAAATGTACTTTCTTCTATTTCTTTAGCCATTTGTCCTAACCATCCAAAGATGGATTCTTGTAATATTGCATCGCCTCCACTTAAATGAACTACTTTTTTCAACCATGCTCTGTCTTCTATACTTTGCTGATAAATACTTACATCAACATAAGTTATCATCTTATCATAATACAGTTTTATTTGATCTGTATTGTTTGCAGCAAGACGACCGACCCCGATTTCTGGGTAACTGTTTTCGCCTACAGCAAACATTAAATTATCAGCTCCTGGCTCTCCATGTGTTGGTACAAAACCTTTTAAAGAAGGATTTGATTTAAGAATTCCATATTCATATGTTTTTCCAACGATGAATACATGCTGCCAATCTGACCAAACGTTGTATAGGTAGTTACTCCAATTACTTATCCCTACAGTAGAGTTTGCGATACCATAGCCAAATTGCTCAATCACGTCTTCAACGTGTACTACCATTACATCATAGGAGTCACCCGGTACAGATCTTCTAAAATCTGCATACTGTTGTATCCAGTTACTTCCACTTGCATCTACTACATCTAGATCTCTACTTGTAAGAATCACATAGTTTGGATCCATATTGCTGTAATCTACAAATGTAGTTTCTGAGATAGAAGTATATTCATCTCTTGAGTTATAAACAAATATATCTCTTGTTTCTGATGCAGAATCTAAGGCAAACTTTACAACACCATTATCGATCTCGCTTTCAAGTCTTACATTGTTGGTAACATCCAATACGATAGGATTACCTCCATCTGTGTTGAAATTATTTATTTCAAAATATTTTTTAAATGAATGTGGGTCAATAGAAAATCTAAATTGATCTTGATCCAAGGCATTGTAGTTTCTTGGATATTCTATTGAAATATAAGCAATACTATTTCTGTCAAACATACTTGAAGTACCCTCAAGTATAAATTCATTGTTTGATTCGATATCTGAAGTAGCGACGTCAAACTCACGCTCTATAACATTGTATGAATTGTATGTTTTGCTATCTAAAAAATCGCCGTTGAAACTTGATCGTATGATGTGGTTTCCTGCATTGGTTCCAAAACGGACATTAAGTTTGGAAAGCGCAATAGACGAACTAATATTGGTTGCTGGAATATTTATCGTATTGATCTGATTCATGGTTGATCCAAAACCTTCCGTTGTAAAGAAGTGAGAATATCTTACATCCTCTTCATTGATAACTGGCCTTAGGTGCTCTGAAGAATATACTTGTTCTTCTTTATGAATGTAAAAAGTCTCTGCTTGAGGCAGATTACCTGATAAGCCATTAGAGACAGAGTTGTACCTTAAGTTGTTGTTTGATCCAGGTGTCCAAGTGAAAAAATAGGCTCTTTCATCTGAAAACATGCTGTGCTTAGGATTCAATTGTTGGGTTTCCCATGAGTCATACAAGGTCTGATCAAGTTCTCCTTGATTTCTGAATCCAAAAAATTCCACATAGTCACCGTTTCCAAAGGTGTCATTATTGGATACATACAACGCTACCTCTTCTCCAAAAGAAAAAGCTTGTATTTCACTTCCTTTAATATTTGCGGGAAATCCATTGGCTACAAGATCAGAATAATTAACCCTATAGATGCCGTCTTGATCAACTGTTACTTTTGCATATGGTCTTTCGTGGTTTACCCACTCATTTCCAAACAAGCTTTGACCGTTAAAATCCATTTGAGCACTGAGGCCAAAACAGACATATAGCAAAGCTAATAGAATGCTAAATCGTTTCATTTTAAATGATTTTCTGTAATTTCTAATTGTTGCGCTCGACAAGTCATAGGATACCGTCGGGTACATACAAAAGGTGTTTTTAGGCTGGCTAAACGTCTTATTCAAGGACTGAACACAAAATTAACGACTTTTGTGTATAAAACACGTTAAAACTCTCATTTTAAGCGTGGTGCAGACGTTTATTTTCTCTGTTTTTGGGAAAAAGCAATGAAAACAGCCTAAAAACCTGATTAACAATAATTTAGGTCTCATAAAAATTTGCCGAAAGGCTAAAAAAAAGCTTAATCACACATATAAAAAAGCAATAATTTATACCTCAAGAAGTGGCGCCTAGCTTCTATTCAGCAAATAATACATCTGAACAATGAAAATCACGAAAATCTAATAAGATAAGAGTCATGTAGGGTGTCCCTATTTTAAAAGCTAGCTTGATTTGCTTCATACAAATTCCTTTGTATGTTAGTGTCTTGATGTAGCTTTAAAACGAGGGAATTTTTAAATATTATATCTACCAGATTTAAAAACACAAATTTTAACTTATCGGAATTTTTCTAATAGGACTTATCCTCCTGATCATCCAGATTTATTTTTGGAATTTTCTCTTCAGAAAATTAGCCAATCATGTGGCCACAGATCGTAAGCCTTTAAGTGAAAAAATTACCATATTAATATGCGCAAAAAATGAATACGACAATCTAAAAAAGTTGATTCCTTTGCTGGCCCAACAAATCGATGTAGAGCAGATTCTTGTTGTAGATGATTTTTCCGATGACAATTCTCTTTCCCTTCTTTCCGCTTGCGCAAATGAATATTCAAAATTGGACTACATCCAGTCTTCAAAAAACACGAAGGGTAAAAAACTAGCACTGCAGGAAGGTCTTTCGAAAGTCAAAACAGAATGGGTCCTACTAACAGATGCTGACTGTAAACCAACGTCAGAAAATTGGGCACAGCAAATGCTTACTGCTGCAAGAGGAAAAGAAATTGTGCTAGGTTTTAGTCCGTACAAAAAAACCAAAGGATTCTTAAATAGGTGGATTCGATACGAAGCAGTATTGACTGCCATCCAATATTTTTCCTTTAGCCTGATCGGAAAAACCTACATGGGCGTAGGTAGAAATCTTTTATATGCCAAATCCTTGGTAAAATCTGGTCAGAGTTTAGATAAAAATATTGACTTGAAATCAGGCGATGATGATTTGATGGTCAACATCTTGGCCAATAAAAAAAATGTGGCTATCCAACTACACCCAGATACGTGGATGGTATCTGTGCCAAAAGACACATGGAAATCTTATTTTAATCAAAAAAGAAGACATCTTTCAACAGCATCTAGATATAAAACTGAACATCAAATTCAATTGTTGCTTTTTTCTGTCAGTTGGATATTATTGTACGTCGTTTTACTGTATCTACTCATTTTCGGATACTACAAGTTTGCTTTATTACTTTTTACATTGAGAATATTATTGACCTATTTAAGTACCATAAAGTTGTTTCCACAACTAGGTTTGGCAGACTGTATTGGTCATTGGTGGTATTTAGACCTTTGTACTGCCGTTTATTTTTTGTTTTTCTCCATCTTTGCAGTTCTTCCACAAAAGGAAGATTGGTAGTATGACTTCAGATCTCTTAGTAAAATATTTTCCAGACCTCTCTCAAGATCAACACGCACAGCTGTATGCCTTTGGAGAAGTTATTGAATTTTGGAATGACAAGATCAATGTAATTTCGAGGAAGGATATTGATAACATTTATAAACATCATATTCTTCATTCCTTGTTTATAAAAAAAGTCATAGATTTTAAAGAGGGAGCAAAAATTTTAGATGTTGGCACAGGCGGTGGGTTTCCAGGAATTCCCTTGGCGATTTGCTTTCCAGAAGTAGAGTTTCATCTAGTTGATGCGAGATCTAAAAAAATCAAAGTAGTTCAAGAAGCCATTGATCAACTAGGATTAAAAAACGTAGTTGCAGAACATAAAAGAGCAGAAGAATTAAAGACGCAATATGATTTTGTTGTAACAAGAGCAGTGGCCAAAGTAGAGACATTGATGCAATGGTGCCGAACTCGCATTTCTGATAAACACCAGCATTCAATCCCCAATGGAATTTTTGCACTAAAAGGAGGTACCAAAAAAGATTTAAAAGCAGAAATTCCTAATTCTGAATATGCGGAGCAATTCCCAATTTCTGATTGGACAGATATAGAACATTACGTTGAAAAATATGTAATTTACATTCAAGGATAACCAAAGAATTGATGAGGACACTTTTTTCAATAGGTGATTTTGATTTTACAACCGAGCATTTGATAGGCTTGTGTTTGACAGCATTGTTGTGTTGGTTGATCAATGGCCTTTTGACTCGTTGGGCAGTTCCTAGGATTATAAAAAACAAGGACATCTCTGAAGTGTCTGTTAAGCATGTAAAAAGACTTATTAGCTTTTTGCTGAGTTTGATTTTCATTTACATCTCCATTGCTTTTCTAGGCTTAAATCAAGACGTTTTTTCTAC
>CALFDU010000162.1 GCA_937950315.1 uncultured Saprospiraceae bacterium
AATGGATATCCATTAGAATCTATGGATCGACTTAATGAAGAAAACAATACATTTCTTATCAATAAATTTGCAGTGATTAGCCCATACCTAAGAGGGCAATATTCATTCAACCTTAAGAAAAAATTTCTACTAGGAATTCACTCTATGATTAGTTTCAATCGTAAAATTGATCTTCCTAATCAGATTGTTTCCAATCAATTTGTAGATAATAGTGCAGTAGGACTGGAAGAAGCATCTTTTGTAGGTGCACTTACTGAATCACGAAGAGCCAATATTATTTATGATATCGGTTTTAGTTTGGAAAAACTATTTGCTAAAAGAGGTCGGATGGCCATTGATTTTTCATACGGGTTGGCTGCCGGATCTTTAGAAAACGGGTCTTATTCTGTATTAAGAGAAACAGTGGTTGAATCCAATGGAGCTTACTCAATCAGTGGTACTGGTCCTAAAGTAAAATTTAGGTATTACTTGTAATTGCATGATAAGTTTTCGTGGCTTATGCTTTTTAAATAGTCTGAAAGTCTATTTTGATGATCCTTCGTTTTGAGTTTGTTCTTCTCTCGGAAGAAACACAAACTGTGCACCCAGTTCACTCAAGCTAAAAATGCAGATGAAGCTCTTAACATCTTTGTAGGTTGCTCTGAAGTTTTGCACCTTTTCAGTATTGATGATTTGTTTGGCAACAAACTCTTCCAAACTTGAAGCATGGATATTCCACTTTCCTTGAGGAAAGGTCTTGGTAGTAACAATCGGTATCCCCAATTCTAATTCTTGCTGGTGAGCAATCATAATAGGGTAGGCTGAAACCTCCTTATCGATGATGGTATCACTTGCCTGAGACATGGCCTTCATATAGGGCTTAAGCTCGACTTTTAATTGGTTATATCTTTGATTAATACTACTCACTAGATGCTTATTTTCTAAGTTTCAGCAAAGCTACATTTTCTATGTGATGTGTGTGAGGAAACATGTCAACTGGTCGTATTTTTAACACATCATATTTTTCTTTCAATAATGCAACATCTCTCGCTTGGGTAGAAGGATTGCAACTCACGTAAATCACCTTTGGCGTTTCTAGTTTGATCAACATATCAACCACATCAGCGTGCATGCCCATTCTAGGTGGGTCGGTAATCAGTATGTCTGGCTTTCCGTGCTTGTCAGCAAATGCATCATCCAAAATGTTCTTAACATCGCCGGCATAAAAGGTAGCATTGTCAATGTCATTCAGTTTTTGATTCATTTTGGCATCATCAATCGCAGCTTCGATTTCTTCAATCCCAACTACATGCTTGCAGTATTTAGCAATATACAAAGCGATGCTTCCCAAGCCCGTGTAAAGGTCATATACATTTTCGGTTCCTTGGAAATCAGCAAAATCCAATACAGTCAGATAAAGCTTTTCTGCCTGGTATGTATTGGTCTGAAAAAAGGATTTAGGTCCAATGTTAAAATTCACATCCCCCAGACTTTCTTGCAGGTATTTATCACCTGCAAAATGTATTCTATCTAGATCAGCGGTACTGTCATTCATCTTTGGATTGATGGTATACCACAATGAAACTATCTCTGGAAATGCAGCATGAATCTCTTCGAGCATTGGTTTGATGATCTTCTGATCGTCGCTATGGAAGATGATGTTGACCATCCATTCTCCTTTTCTATTGTTACGGACAAAAAGATTTCTCATAAAACCCTTGTGCGATCTTGGATCGTGATAACTGATTTCATGACTGAGGGTATAATCTCTTAACCAATTTCTGAGCTTATTGGTCAAGCCTTCTTGCAAGTGACATTCTTGTATGTCAACTACTTTATCGAATGCACCCGCTCTATAAAATCCAAGCCCATTTCTGAAATCAACTTCTTCTCCACGATCAATAATATCTTGGGCAATCCATTTACGACCAGCAAAGCTGTAGACCATTTTGTTCCTGTAAGCTCTGATCTTTTCCGCTCCTACAATTCCTTGGATATCATCAATTTCCACTTTTGCCAATCTTGAGAAGGCATCAAGAACTACTTTGTTTTTGTGTTTGATCTGTGCTTCATAGGATAGATGCTGCCATTTGCAACCACCGCATTCTGAAAAATGCTTACAGAATGCTTCTGTTCTATCTTCACTGTATTCGTGGATGTGATGTGGGATACCATTCCATACTCCTTTCTTTTTTCTCTGAGTCTGAACGTCCATAAGATCTCCCGGTACGCCACCTTCTACAAATACCACCATGCCTTCTTCATCTCTTCCTACTGCCTTGCCTCGATCTGCTATTCCCGTCAATCTTACATTGGGGATTATTTTCTTGCGGGATTTTCTTGCCATTACTTTCTTATTAAAACAAACTCAACGCGTCTGTTATTCTGTCTACCAATCTCGGTATCATTACTATCGATAGGCTTTGCCTCACCGAGTCCTTGTACAATAACCCTATTGGTTTCAACTCCTTTTTCAACCAATGCATTTTTTACAGCTGTTGCACGGTTCAAAGATAACACTTGATTATCATCTTCACTGCCTACGTCATCAGTATGTCCAGTAATTCTAATGGTAGCCTCTGGAGATTCAGTCAAAATATCATACAATTTGTTGATTTCAAATTCTGAAATATCCAATAATTGAGCCGATCCACTCTCAAAAAATATATTCTTCAACACCACTGGTGCCGTTTCTTTTTTGGTTTGACCGATCTCAGGAAGCTTTATTTTATCGAGGTATACATTGATTTCTTGTGGATTGTTCAGGGAACTTGTGTCTGACCATATGATGCGATCAGAGTAGAATACATAGCCTGGTGCATTCACATGAATACTATATTGCGACCTTTCTGGAATAGATGCCAAGAGGATTCCCTGTTGATTTGAAACATCCGAAAGATACGTTTGATTGGCATTGATATCGTATACTTCTACAGCAGCTTTCATGGGTTCTTTCGTATCTGCATCCATGATTTTTGCCTTGAAGTAGGTTACTTTCTGAGGCTTTAAATCATCGGGTAATTCAAACCGATAGATGTCTAGGTTTGTGGTCCCAGCATCTGAGGCATAATATGCGTATCTACCATCAGTCGATACAGATAATGCCCCATCACTGCCTGGTGTATTGATCGGATGACCCAAGTTCTGAGCCTCTCCCCATGCATTGTTTTCCCATCTGGATAAAAACAAGTCGTGGTCACCAAGTCCGATATGTCCATCTGATCTAAAATACAGAGTCTGTCCATCTAAGTGAATAAACGGAGATTCTTCGTTACCTGAAGTGTTGATTTTATCACCGGCATTGATCGGCTTACCCCATTTTCCTTCCTTAAAATCTACAAACCAAATATCTGATTTACCCAATCCTCCCTTACGCTCACTGGCAAAGTATAATCTTTTTCCATCTGGAGAAAGGCTAGGGTGGGCATCCCATTCTCTTGAGTTTACAATCGGACCCATGTTGACTGGTTTGATCCATTGGCTGTCTCTTTTGGTGGTAATATATAGATCACATCCACCTTGAGAGTTTTGCATATGACAACCTGTAAAAAAGATGTATTCACCATCTGGCGATATACAATGTGCTCCTTCATTTTTGTCCGTATTCAAATCTACTAAAGGAACACCTGGAGAGAAATTTTCGCCATCGTATGTACTGATGAAAAAATCTTCTTGTCTATTTTCTTTTCTTGTGTAAATCAAGGTAGTTCCATCGGCTGAAAAAGCAGGCAGGTATTCCTGACGCTCTGTATTAATATTTGCCGAAAGGCGTTCAAGTGTTATCTCTTGTGGATTGGCTTTGGTTTCTCTAGTGAAATAAATTTCTTTTTCCAATCTGTTGGCACTTTCTTTTTGCGCAGGTCTTATTTCTTTGAATGTATGGAAGTGTTTTAGCTTGCTGAGTGCATCTTCATAACGATCATTGTTTTTGTAAAGATTGGCAAGGGTAAAGGTGAGTCTATAACTATCATTGGGATCGATCTCCCATGCCTCTTCAAAATTCTGGATGGCAAGACTGTCGTTTTCTTGCTGCATATAAAGCATCCCTTTCTCGGTAAACAAAGTCAGATTGTTTGGATATTTTTCGATGAGTTTGTCCAGTAACTTGATGGCCTTGTCGTGATCACCCGTTTTCCTGTTTTCTATCGCTTGCGCAAATTTTTTCTCATCAGACCCTGAAAGAGATTGACAAAATGTAGGATAAATAATCATCCCAAGCATGCTTAAAGTTATTAGCGTTCTCATCCTATTAGAATTAACAATAATAAAGATTAAAGTAATTTGAATATGGGTGCCTTTAACTTGAAATTAAATGTTTAGCTTCTCTCTTTCAATAGTTTTGCTGCGATCTTATCTCCCAATTCGGAAGCTTGTTTAAGATCTGCCAGTACACCATTTTTTCCGAGTTCTTG
The DNA here is from genome assembly GCA_937950315.1 of uncultured Saprospiraceae bacterium. Taxonomy (GTDB): domain Bacteria; phylum Bacteroidota; class Bacteroidia; order Chitinophagales; family Saprospiraceae; genus JAHDBF01. The sequence continues at coordinate 4,392 of CALFDU010000162.1, forward strand.
TTTGGCCAATGCCCGTTGTCTAATGATTTGGCCTTTAGGTATGTCCTTAATAGGTGGGTGGTCATCTGAACTTGCAAGTTCAAATGCTTCTAGTGCCTCTTCGTATTTTTCTAGTTGCATCAATACTTCTCCATAGAAATATTGGGCCCAAGGCTTGAAATGTATATTTGGATTTGTATCCTTAAATTTTCTATTGGTAAAAAGCTTAAGATCAAATTCAGCTTTTGAATACTCTTTCACATTCATGTGGCAGACTGCTTTCTTCCTTCTTGCTTCCCAATAGATTGGTTGCAAAGCCACGCTCAATTTGATGGCCTGATCATAATCTGCTATTGCTTCCTCCCAACTTTCTTCTGACATCAAAATATCCGCTCTACCCAAATATGGTCTTGCATTGGTGCTATCAATTGCAATGGATTTGCCATAATCTCTTTTGGCGTCGTGCGCTTTTTTGAGCATGAAATTTACCTTGGCTCTTCTTTCGTAAGCCATAGCATGATTGTCGTATTTGGCAATTGCTGCATTCAAAGCATCGATGGCTTCTTGCTCCTTGCCTTCTTCGTTGATTAGATCACGTCCTTTGATAAATTCTTTAACGGCGATTTTATCACTGATAGGTTCGAGATGTTTGTACATGGTGATGTTTCCATCTTTCATCAACCAAGCATCAACATAACCTGAAATAGCAAACTGTGAACAATACTCTAAAAGTGTAACCGTATTCTTGAACGTTTTATCGTAAAGTTGTCTAACCAAACGTGGAATCTCTATGATATAATTTTCTTGATCAAAGATGTCATCAGATTCAAAAATCACATCGTTCTTGTAGTAGGTCTCTACTCTAAGATCGTACATCTTGAGTGCTTTAGCAAAGCTAGTCTCGTTGTTGTAAAGTAATTTACCTTGAATGATGGTTTTGTATAGCTCCATGTATGGTTTAACGTTATCCTTTTATAAAGAAAAAACTAAGCCAATTTTCCTGATTTCATGGATTATCATTTTTTGTTTTCAAGAAAATTGAAAAATAAATATGTTAAAGAGAAAATTAAGAGATTTAGTTGACCCAAACCTTACAACCTTCCGTGCAATTGGTGCAGATGTCAATTTGATCCCTACCTTTAAATAGTTCCTTCCTAAATGATTGATAGTCAGCACTATAAAACACCTCGTCCAGCCTCTTCTCCTTTAAGTCACCCAGCCTATGCTTGGCATCTTTGTCAAAGCAGCAAGGTACAACCATTCCATCCCACGTTATGACACAAGCATGCCAAAGTTTCCAACAATGATTTAACAATTTGTTCTTTACTTCAAATGTTCCATCTGATTTTTGTCGATATCTCGAGTATTTGGCTTGTTCAGGGATGAGTGGATTCCCATTTTCGTAATTGTAGACTTGTGCCGATTTTAACTTGACTTCGTCAATACCAATCTCATTGGCAAGCCGATGTATTTCGGGAATCTGATGTTCATTTGGCTTGACCACCAGGAATTGAAAAATGATATGGGGCGTAGAAGAATTCAGCTCCTTTTTCATCTTTACAAGATTTCTAGCCCCTTGTAGTACTGTTTCTAGCTGTCCTTCTTTTCTATAGCTTTGATAGACTTCTTGAGTGGTACCGTCTACCGAGATGATGATACGGTCAAGACCTGATTCAACGGTTTTTCTAGCATTCTCCATGCTGAGAAAGTGCCCGTTGGTTGATGTAATGGTGTAGATCTTTTTTTTGTGTGCATAAGACACCATGTCAAGAAAGTCAGGATTGATGTATGGCTCTCCCTGAAAATAAAAGATCATATACATCATGTGCTTGTACATGCCATCGATTGTCTTTCTGAAAAAGTCGCTTTTTAGATTTCCCGTTGGTCTTGAAAAGGATCTTAGGCCACTCGGACATTCAGGGCATTTTAGGTTACAAGCTGTAGTCGGTTCTATTGAAACGGTAAAAGGTAGACCCCATTGAACAGGGTTGCCTTTAAGTTTGCTCCACAGGTAGCTAGAATAAACTTTGGTGAAGTTGACCAGTTTCCCCAGGCTTAACTTCTTGATGAAAGTGATGCTATCTGATAGATAGATCACGCTAGGTATGTTTTTTTATTTAGTTTTCTATGATGCTCGACATGCCCATACAGCATATATGCCATAGACCTTGCAGTGGTAACATTGCCAGATATGGTAGCAGTTCTTAACCATTCTTCGCCTTTGGCAGCTGCGAACAATTGAATGTTGGCTGTGCGCAAGGCCTGAAATTCATCGACGAGATTTTTGATGCTTCTATCGGAATCCTTGGTGATTTCAGCATAATCATCTTGCTCAAATCCCGGAATAGATGAAGGATCACTCCTTAGACAAGCCAAAGCACGGTAAGCAAATATCCTTTCTACATCGTTGATGTGAATCAAAACCTGACGCATGGTCCATTTTCCTTCCGCGTAACTGAAAGTCAATTGGTCCTCGTTAAGATCCTTGATTTCATCCACAAATGCAGCCATCTGACCTTTGAGAAGAGAAATCAAATCTCCTTCAGGTACTTGATTGATGTACTGGGCAAAATAAACTGGATATTCTGTGTCTAGAGGTCTTTGTAACATCTGAGTATTTTAGCGTAAAAGTAAACCAAAGCATAAATCTAATCTAATTATAACGGCATTGTACGCAGCCAATGAGTGGAATAGCGTGCCGAATATGTTAAGAAGATATGTAAACGACAGTATTTTAGCTTTTTCCTTACTTTGCTGATTAATAGAACTTCTCTACTATTTTTGTAGTTCTTAATACTGTTAGTTAGAAAAACAAAGCCATTATGTTTGGTTGGTTATTTGGAAAGAAAAAAGAAACAATAGACCCAGAGATGAAGTATTTAATTGTTGGCCTCGGCAACATCGGCTCAAAGTATATGAACACCAGACACAATGTCGGTTTTGATGTATTGGAATATATGGCGGAAGAAGCAGGCGTTGAATGGAGTGGTAAATCCAAGGGTGATATGACAACAATAAAACACAAAGGGCGTACGCTCTTGTTGTTGAAACCAAATACTTATATGAATCTGAGTGGGGAGGCAGTTAATTATTGGATGCAGAAAGAGAAAATCAAAAAGGAAAATTTGTTGATTATTGTCGATGATCTCAATCTGCCTTTCGGCAAAATGCGCCTTCGTGCCAAGGGATCAGATGGTGGTCACAATGGACTAAAAAGTGTTGCTCAACACTTTGGAGGCCAAAATTATGCTCGAATCAGAATTGGTATTGGCGATGACTTTAAGCAAGGTCAACAAGTGGATTTTGTTTTGGGGAAATGGGATAGCGACGAACAAGAGAAGTTACCAAAACTAGTAAAGAAGGCTGCAGGTGGAGTGAAGAGTTTTGCTTCCATCGGCATGAAATTTACCATGGAAACTTTCAATAAATAGAAGTCTGCTAAAAGTTTTCAATGGCAGATCTGAGGTCTGCATTTTGAGAACAAAATTTGATTAGTGGATTGGCCTTGTGCAAGTCTGCAAGATATTCCTGTTCTTTCTGACCTGGAGTCGGAATCATCAAAACTTTTTTCTTTAAAACGTCAAAGTCCATGAGACTCGAATAGCCAGATCTCGTAACAACCAATCTAGCTTGATTGATCAATTGGGAAAGTTGTGTAGAAGAGGCCAAGGGGATGACTTTATATTTTTCATTCAATGGGTCAAGCGAACCATCGTTGTTGCCTCTGACAAAAGTAATTTCTTCCTTAAAATCTAAGAGTTGTTTTTCGAGTAGTTGTTCTAGTTTGGTTCTTTGCGGTTCGGGCCCAGAGAGAATGACCAAGATACCATTGCCATCCTTGTTTTTTGCTTCCTCAAATCTAGACAATGGTCCGATGAAGCGTATCGGTTTCTCGGATTTGCTTGCGCTCATTGATCCAGCAAGTCGTTGATCTTCATAATCGGGCACCCAGATTTGATTAAATCCTGCGGTCCATTTATTGATTTGCATTTGGAATGCGGTATCTGTTAATACGCCTGCATATTGCATCCCGAGTTGATGTGTAATCAAAGCATTATCGACGCTTGTTGCGTAGACTCCATATCGATTGTCCGAGATGATAAAATCTGGATTCCACAATTCAACAATCTTACTGGTGATGCGGTGTTCAAGTTTGATTGCTCGTTGGATCTTTGGATATTGGCGGATCATATTCCAGTTCATATTGCTGGATTTATAGTCTACATCATAGGCAGGCAATTCAAAGAAGTCTAGGTCTTCATCTTTTAATTCTTGTTGAAGCCAATCAAGAGCTAGGCCATCACTTGCGACGCCAACTTTTTTTCCTTCTTTTAAATAGTGTTTGATGAGAACCAAAGATCGTGAAGCATGACCTAAACCCCAGTTAAGTGGAGCAATGAGGATCGTGTTTTTATCTTTGAGTTGTGGGATCAATTCAGTCTAATTTCATCATTGAAGCTGTCAAAAAACTTGAACTGCTTAAGATGAAATTCTGGATTACCAGAGATTTTAATCCACTTCTTGTAGGTGCGATACCATTCCCATTGTTTGCTCTTAAGTAAACCTTTCTTTAAGTAAGCGTATACAAATGGGTGAACTTGCAGCTTTATTTTTGAAGTTGGTCTATTCTGAACGATGGTATTGATGGCTCTTTCAAGTTGGTCTACAAAAAGCATAGAGTTTTCAACCTGGTTTGTCCCGTTACAAACTGGACAAGCTTCTTCGGTTTCAATTTTTAGTGCAGGTTTCAGACGTTGTCTTGTAATCTGCATCAATCCAAATTTACTAAGAGGTAAGATGGTGTGTTGTGCACGATCAAGCTTCATATAATCTTTCATTGCCTGAAAGAGCTTTGTTCTGTGCTCGTTGTTTCTCATATCGATGTAATCGATGATGATCAATCCACCGATATCTCTTAGTCGCAATTGTCTTGCGATGTCTTCTGCAGCTTCAAGATTCACATTTAAGGCAGCAGATTCTTGGTTTTGTTTGGAGCTTTTTGGTCCACTGTTTACATCGATGACGTGCATCGCTTCAGTAGATTCAATTACGAGGTATGCTCCACTTTTCATGGTAGAGGTTTTACCAAAAGAAGATTTGATCTGACGGTTGACGCCGAAAGATTCAAAGATTGGTTTTTGACCTCTGTATTTTTTGATAATCTTTAATTTATCAGGAGCGATACCTTTGATATAATCTTTTACGTTTTCGTAAATAAGATTGTCATTGATAACCACTTTGTTGAAATCGTCACTTAATAGATCTCTGAAGATGGTTGTGGTTTTGTCAATTTCACTGAGCAGTTTTCTTGGCTTAGGATTGCTTTGTAGTTCGTTGTATATACCTGCCCATTTTTCCATAAGGCTAGATATTTCTTCATACAATTCAGCTACTTTTTTTCCTTCTGCTGCAGTTCTGAGGATTAATCCAAAATTCTTAGGCTTGATACTTTCTGCCAATAGTTTCAATCGTTTTCTCTCTTCTCCATTGGAGATTTTCTTTGAGATTGCGATGATGTTGGCAAATGGTGTAAGCACAAGGAATCTACCAGGGAGTGTGATTTCACAAGTTAATCTTGGTCCTTTGGTAGAAATTGGCTCTTTCAGAATCTGGACTAGCACAGGTTGTTTTCTGTGAAACACCTTGTTGATCAATCCATCCTTTCTGTTGTCAGGTTCCATTTGGAAACTGTCGAGATTGGAGGAGTTGTATTGTTTTTTCTGAACAACTTTGGTGAATTTTTGGAGAGATTTAACCTGTGGGCCTAAATCTGTATAATGCAAAAAGGCATCCTTACGCGCTCCTACATTGAGGAATGCTGCGTTAAGATCTGGCCTTAACATGCCAATTTCTCCCAGAAATATATCACCTACTACGAAGGCTTCATTTTTAGCTTGTGTATGTAATTCTACAAGCTTTTTGTCTTCAAGTAGTGCAATTTCAACCTCTGAATCAGAACCACGAATGATTAATTCTTTTTCCACTATCAGACTAAGATTATGATCTTGGTGACCCAAAATCTATTTAAAATACCAAAACCCTACCTTTAAAGGATAGGGTGGCAAACAGTATCAGCCAAAGCTGAACAAAAAGATTACTTCTTCTTCTTGTGTCTGTTTTTTCTTAGTCTTTTCTTTCTTTTGTGAGTAGCGATCTTATGACGCTTTCTTTTTTTACCGCAAGGCATAATTTAATTTTTAGTTTCTTTATTTATCGTTTTGACAGATTAGAGCTGATTTTTCAGCTTTTACCATGTCATTTTGAGCTTTATATACATCAACGAGGTAACAATGTGCCTCTTTGTTGTCTGGATCGAGAGAAAGTACATTATCGAACCTTTCCAACGCTTTTTCCCACTGATTAGTTCTCATAGACAGTCTTCCTAGCTGAATTTGTGCAGGAATATTGTCTGGATGCTCGTTTGATAGCTCTCGAAGCATCAAGATTCCTTGCATTGGAGCATCAGATTCAACAAAACATAGTGCTTTGTTTATTTGATGGTCTAGATTGCTAGGATTCAAGGAAATGGCCTTTTCAAGTGCAGAAATGGCTTGTTCTTGAGCATATTTCCGATGATCATCAGAACTAGCATTGGTCAGAGCAAGGTAATTGGTTGTTCCGGCCATGCCCCAAGCTTCTTCAGTATTACTGATTTCTGCTATTTTCTCTGCGTAATGACCTGAAATCAACGGATAACCTAAGTTATACCACTTTCCTGCCAAGTTTTTAAGCGCTTCAATTTTCTGTTCGTCCGAACTTCCTTCTTCTAAATCAATTTGGTAACTCTCAACATCAGTTTGATCATCTTTAGAAATCATCCGTTTTGTAACGGCTATTTCTTGTTCAATGTTTACGCTGGTTGATTGTATCTCCCTGGACTTTTCCAGGATCCTATTTTCTTTTGATGTTTTTTCACATCCATAATACAAGACAAAAAACAAGGCTATAAATGCCGCTATCGTTATTTTTTGAGTTGTACCAGTATTCATTTACTCTTTTTCTACTTTAGGTTCTTCTACAACATTCTCTTTCACCTGCTCGATAAATATCTTTGAAGGCTTGAAGGTAGGTATAAAGTGTTCAGGAATCTCAATAGCCTCATTTTTCTTAATGTGTCTACCGATTTTCTTTGCTCTCTTTTTTATGATGAATGACCCAAAGCCTCTGATATATACATTTTCTCCGCTACTTAGCGTTCCTTTTACTTCATTGAAGAACATTTCAAGCGATACCAAAACATCTACTTTAGGAACTCCAGTCTTTTCGGAGATTCTATTTACCAAATCAGCTTTTCTCATTTCTTATTTTGTTTAAATCGTTGATACTCTTGGAATTACGCCACCTCAAAGTGGTGCGCAAATATCGTATTTTCTTTCGTACTAGCTAATATTTTCGACACTTTTTACGCTGATTTTCAGTTAATTAGTGACATTTCGGAATGCTTTAAGGATTTAGAATTATATCATGACATAGCCCGTCATTTCATTTAGTATATTGCGCGTGAAAGCCAAAAAGGACTATATGATTTTATCAATGACAGGTTATGGGAAGTCAAGTGCACAGTATCTTGACAAAGTTATCGGGGTGGAGATCAAATCTCTGAATGGAAAATCATCCGATATTCGCATGCGCATACCTAATAATATTAAGGAAAAAGAGATCATCTTAAGAAAGCAGATCATCAAATCAGCTTTGCGAGGCAAATTTGACTTTACGCTAAAGATTGGTTCTGAATTGGGCGGTGAAGAGTATAGCCTTAATAAAGACCTGTTCAAGAAATATGCCTCTGAAATAAAATCATTGCAAGAAGATCTTGGTGGACTTGAAGGTGATTTGCTTCAAGCTGTTATGAGAATTCCCAATGTGGTCGGAGCTAGCGAAGGTGAATTGGATGATGAAGAGTGGAAAGTCATAGAACGTGTTACTGAAGAAGCACTTCAGATGCTTCATAACTTTAGAAAGCAAGAAGGGAACGTATTAAGAGATGATCTTGAAAAGCGTGTAAAAAGTATCCATCAGAAATTGATTGAGGTAGAACCGATGGAAGTTGCAAGAATTACTGCACTCAGGGAAAGAATGCAGAAGAATCTTGATCAATACATGAAAGAAGAAAATGTAGATAAAAATAGATTTGAACAAGAAGTGCTTTTCTACCTTGAAAAGCTAGACATAACAGAAGAAAAAGTCAGATTGGCTCAGCATTGTGAGTATTTTTTAAACACACTCAACAATGAAGACACAGAAAAAGGGAAGAAGTTGGCTTTTATCTCACAAGAGATAGGAAGAGAAATAAATACCCTAGGTGCTAAAGCCCAACAATCTGATATTCAACAATTGGTAGTATCAATGAAAGATGAGCTGGAAAAAATTAAAGAACAGCTTGCTAACATTATTTAGTTTTTCCTCGTCAGACAATGCTGACGCGCAGGAAAAATCTGGCCATAAGCACTTAGTGTTTACGGCTCCTTCCGGCGCAGGAAAAACAACGATAGTTAGACATCTCCTTCAACATTTTGGGGAACTCGATTTTAGTGTATCTGCAACTACTCGTTCCATGCGTGGACATGAAGTCGACGGAAAAGATTATTATTTCTTAAGCAAAGACACATTTGAGCGAAAGCTTAAAAAAAATGAATTTGTCGAATACGAAGAAGTTTACAAAGGGCAATATTATGGTACCTTGTTTTCAGAAGTCGAACGTATCGAGAAAAATGGTAAGCACATCGTATTTGACATTGATGTAAAAGGAGCGGTAAGTATTAAGGATGCATTTGGTGATCGTGTGCTGACAGTGTTTGTAAAGCCACCATCTTTTGAGATATTAAAACAACGATTGATAGATCGGAATACAGAAACCGAAGAGGCATTACAGATAAGAATAGCAAGAATGAAGGAAGAGTTGACCTACGAATCAAAATTTGATCGCGTTCTTGTTAATGATTTGTTAGAAGTAACTTTAGAGGAAGCAGAACACATCGTTTCAAACTTTTTATCGTTAGAACAGTAATATGAGTATGTTTTCAAAAACAACAAATGGCATTAAGATCAATGTGGAAACCAGTTTTCTGCCTGAAAGATCTAATCCAGATCACAATTATTATGTGTACGCGTATTATGTGACCATTGAAAATACAATTGATGATGCCGTGCAGCTTTTGAGTAGGCATTGGATCATTACGGATGGTATGGGCAACAAACATGAAGTCAAGGGAGAAGGAGTGATCGGCGAGCAACCAATCCTTGTAAAAGATGCCAAGCATGCTTACCAGTCATGGAGCCCTCTTCCTACAAAGATGGGAAAAATGGAAGGCAGCTACATGATGATCAATCTTAATACCAATGAAAAATTTCAGGTACAGATCCCTGCCTTTGTATTGGTCCACCACGAATTAGAAAATTAACGTACGTTTTCAATAAGGACGTCACCTCTATATTCAACAAGGGCAGAATCTACCTTGCTGTGTTGTAGTTTTATTCCTTTCCAAGAATCTCCACAATCATTGTGTAATCTAGAATGATCGAGAAATAATTTACCACCAGGCTTGACTGTAATCGATGATCCTTTTGGCATAGAAACACGACACTTAATATCGAGACTTGCACCGGATTCTACGATCACGTTGTAAGACAAATCAAGAGCACCTTCCCATACATCGTCACCAGTAATTTTGATTACTTCAGACGTATCAAGCTTGCACCAATTCTTCACCACCATGCCTCGTAAATTACTTCCAATGGTGGCAAAGTTTTTATGAATTTTTCCTAATTGACAAGGGGTAATGGCCATCTGGCTATTGTTGTAATCCATCATGTTGTTAGACACAGGTCCTTCGCATCCTTTCTTGTCACTAGACTGCCAGCAATTGGGATGAACGGGTGTATCATCGCATCCATCACTTTTATACCAAGCGTGTCTCAATCCAAAAATATGTCCGATTTCATGATTCAAAAGCGGTGCAAATTTCCAAGGTTCTTTTCGGTTTTCACAGAGGCCTGCAATCTTTAGTGAAGAGCCGAGTGCAATTCCTGTACTTGTAGCTTTGTATTTTCCTGTGGCTAAGCTATCTGGATGATGCGGCATGATAAAAAGATTAAGAATACTATCGGTTCCTACTGCATATTTTTTAATAACGTCCTTGTTGTAGTTGTTTTTGTTTTTTCCTTTATTCACAAAAAAGCAAAGCTCATCATCATAGTGATACATGTACCCATTATTTTCTCCTTTGATGCCTCTGACTTCATATCGATACTGCGGTGAAAGAACAGGTGTGTCATTGCCATGTGGTAGATTCATTTTTTGATTTCGCGTCAATTTTCCATTGGCATTTTTGATCAATGCTTTCATATACTTGACGCCATCTTCACCGTTGAAATTATACTTCCTGGAAGAATCGTTCATGAAGTGGACGTTGACTCTGATGGTCCGCATCGGATGAAGAAGATGATCATAGGGGGCATAACTTAATGGATCTTTACATACACGAGGACTCTTGGTATCCTCTAGTTCAGAGCCCATTTTTGCTAGACTATCGTAATTCTTAATGATGTTTTCACTGACCTTGGTGGTACAGTGGTTAAGAAGCAGTATGCTTAAAAAAGCAAACGTTATTATTATGTATTCATTCCTCCGCATATACTTAAGACTTGACCTGTGACATATGAGGACATATCAGAGGCTAAAAAAGTGCAAATATTTGCAACATCATCACCTTCGCCAAAACGTTTTAAAGGGATGCTATCGGTATATGCCTTCTGTGTTTTTTCATCAAGCTCGTGTGTCATTTCTGTGGCAATGAAACCTGGAGCAACGGCATTGCATCTGATATTACGTGATCCTACTTCTTTGGCAATGGATTTGGTAAAACCAATAATTCCTGCTTTAGAAGCTGCATAGTTGGCCTGTCCAGCATTTCCAAACACACCGACAACAGAGCTCATGTTAATAATACTTCCGCTCCTTTTTTTCATCATAGGTCTAATGGCATGTTTGGTGACATTAAAAACAGATTTTAGATTTACTTCCATCACACCGTCCCAATGCTCTTCTGACATTCTCAACATCAAAGTATCTTTGGTGATTCCCGCATTGTTGATCAACACATCGATTTGACCAAATTTTTCAAGAACAGCTGCAATCATTGATTCAGCTTCTTCATATTTACTTGCATCAGATTTGATGGCGATGATATTTTCTGGATCGTATTTGGCAGCAATGGCATTGGCTTTTTCAGCTGAAGATCTGTACGTAAATGCTACTTTGGCTCCTTCAGCCATAAACTTGTCAACAATGGCAGCTCCGATTCCTCTTGAACCTCCAGTTACAATTGCTATTTTTCCTTCTAATAATCCCATTTGTCTTTCTTTTAAGTATGTCTAAGTGACTTTAAAATCTCTTGTTGCGTCAAAAATAATGTTTAATTCTTAGTTGACAGCATAGCAGTCATTAATGTAGTAAATTTGCATTCAAATTCAAATAGAGTAGATGTCAAACACAGATAATAAGCAGTCAAAATTTTCACCAGGAGTATTAAGTATGCTACCTATGTTTTACGTAGGCTGGTCCGATAGTGTATTGTCACCAACAGAAATGAAGGTGATTCACAAGCAATTGGATGCCTTAGAATTTTTGACAGAAGAGGATAGAAAATATCTTATCAATTTTACAGATCCGACAAATCCTCCTTCTCATGATGTATTTAAAGAATGGGTGCGAGAAATCAAGAAGTATTCATGTGAGATTGATGATCATAAGAAAACTTCTTTGGTAAATCTTGGTATGGAACTGGCACAAGCAAGTATCGGTTACAAGTCAGAAGAAATGTGGAAGTCACCGAACACTAAAGCTGCATTGATGGAGATTGAAGAAGCACTGGGTGTTACTCCTCAAGTAAGTCAAGACTTATTACTTCAACAAGTAAAGGAAGTAAAGGAGACACAAGAGGTAGAAGATGGATTGCTTGATCCAAGACAAATGCTTCAAGTGCTTGATGGAAAGAATGCTGACATCAATCAGAAAATGCGTAAACTTTTACGAGACCCTGCTTTTGCATATTCTACAGTCAAGAGCAAACAAGAATATAGAGAAGAGATTTTACGTCAAGTGAAAGAGTTGGCAAAGCAAGGCTTGAGTGGTTATGCTTTCCCAAAAGAATTTGGAGGTGGCTCTAAAATGGGCGAGCACATTGCTGTATTTGAAATGTTGGGTTTTCACGACTTGAGTTTGACGATTAAGTTTGGTGTTCAGTTTGGCCTTTTTGGTGGAGCAGTGATGGGTTTAGGAACAGAAAGACATCACAAGCAATATATCGAACCAATGATCAAAGCCGATCTATTGGGCTGTTTTGCGATGACCGAAACCGGTCATGGATCAAATGTAAGAGGACTTGAAACAACAGCAACTTATGACAGTGCCACTGAGACATTGATCGTAAATACGCCACATGAAAATGCAAGTAAAGAATATATCGGAAACGCATTGCATTCTAGTATGGCGGCTGTGTTTTGTCAACTGATTGTTGATGATGTTAATCATGGTGTTCATTGTGTTTTGGTACCGGTAAAAGATGCTGATGGAAATACCACCAAAGGAGTCCGTGTGAAAGATTGCGGTTATAAAATGGGATTGAACGGTGTTGATAATGGAATGTTTTGGTTTGACAATGTCAGAGTACCGAAAGCAAATCTGTTGAATCGATTTGGTGATATTGACGCTCAAGGCAAATATGTGAGCGAAATCAGAAACCCATCCAGGCGATTCTTTACGATGCTGGGTGCCTTGATTACTGGAAGAGTTTCTGTAGGATTGGCTGGTGTATCTGCAAGCAAAACGGCATTATCGATAGCAATTAAATATGGATTGAAGAGACGTCAATTTGCGCCGAAAGAAGACATGGAAGAAACCTTGCTGCTTGATTACCCAAGTCACCAGCAAAGACTATTTCCATTGTTGGCCAAGACCTATGCGTACCATTTTGCTTTGCAAGATCTTGCTGAAGAAATGGTTAATACACCACACGATGGAGATTTTAGAAAGATAGAAACCAAAGCTGCAGGATTAAAGTCATTGGCAACATGGCATACAACCGCAACGATTCAGGAATGTAGAGAAGCATGCGGGGGAAAAGGATATTTAGATGAAAATAGATTGTCGAGCCTAAAGGCTGATACAGATATCTTCACCACATTTGAGGGTGACAATACGGTCTTGATGCAATTGGTTGCAAAAGGTGTGTTGACAGAATTTAGAAAGTCGTTTTCTGAAAATAACTTTTTTGCAGTCATGAAATATTTGTCTGATAGACTGTCTCAAAAGTTTGTTGAAATTAGTCCTACTTATGCAAACAATACATCGGCGAGTCATCTACTTGATCCTGAATTTTACCAACATGCTTTTAGGTATAGAGAGGAAAAGTTGACACTTTCAGTGAGCAATAGAATGCGTAAATATTTAGGCCAAAGAATATCTCCCAATGATGCATATATGCGTTGTCAATTGCACATGATTGAATTGGCAAATGCGTATTCGGAAAGATTATCGCTTACTTCATTCCAGTCAGCTATTAATAAAGTAGAGGATGCAACGACCAAGCAAACACTTGAGAAACTCTGCCAATTATATGCATTGACGATCATTCAACAGGAGAAAGGATTTTTCCTTGAGAATGAATATTTGGGTGGCAGCAAGACAAAGGCTATCAGAAGAATGATTGCCAAGCTAAATCAAGAATTGAGACCTTTGGCTGGCAAGTTGGTAGACTCTTTTGGAATCCCAGAGGAATTGTTGGGAGCTAGTATCATTTTGTACAATTGATATTTGAAAATGACCATTGGGGTGGTCAGATTATCCGCTGATAAATTGATAAGCGCTCAAGGCAAATATTTTTATTTAACTTTATCTGGAGAACTTTGAGTTTTAAGGTTCTTTATTTATGGATCAATAAGATATTTTGATGAAGCAATTTACCTTTTTCCTTGTTTTAATATTTGCCGTGAGCGCCTGTAAAAGTGTTGACAAATTATATCAAGAAGGAAACTACAAACAAATACTTTCTAAACTCGAAGGGAAGGCCAAAAAAGGAAATCTTGATCGTAAGGAAAAGGGGATGTTGGTAAAAGCGATGAACAAGTATGCTGAAGAAATCAATAGGGAAGTACTTGAAAGCCTTAACTCTTCCAGGCCATCAGAATGGACAAAGGCTAAAAAGAAACTAGAAAAGTTAGAAGATTCATTTGATGAAGTAAACAATTACTCGCAGGTCAGAAGTGATGACTTAATTCCTTCCAGAATTGATGAATTATATCCACAGCTAAACACAAAATTGTACAACTTTACCATCGACGAATACGATGAGGATATTGCCAATTATGATAGAACAGGCAATAGGGATTATGCACAAAGAGCATATGGCCATGCAGGTAGATTGTATAACTATGGGGGAGACATAGAGACGATCGAGTTGTTAGAAATCCAAGCGATCGACTTGGGTCATCGCGTAACTTATGTGGATGTTGATGGTCCGATTGGGTATGGATTTACTTTTAAGAATTACTTTGAAAGGGAACTGGAACTTAACAATGATGTGTTCAATACTTTTGTTGAATTTCGTAATTTATCCGATATAGATTATCGATTGTCCATTGAGGTTGACATCACAAGAGCGGATACTGATAGGTCTACACGTCAAGATAGATATACCGATAAGGTCGTAGATTATTACGATAATGTCATTGATACATCTACCAATCAAACAAACCAAATTCCCGTTTATAAAGACGTCGAAGCCGTTGTCGAGACAGCTGAAGTTACGCGCTATGTAGAGGGTGAATATGATTACGACATATGGGATATACGTAACAATCGTAGATTTGATTACGGAGGTGAACGTCATCGCATAGAAGATTCACAAATTGTTTACACCTTAATCAGCGGAGACGAAGACGCGGTTCCTTCTAATATCGATCTAAGTACTCGATCGATCAATTCACGCAGCGATTATGAAGACTTACTAAAAGAACTATATCGGGTATTGGTAGATGATTTCAATAACGATGTAGATATAAAAGCAAGATTGCACTAACCGGTAACAATATTAAATTCTGGAGTGGCAGCCAATGTTTTATGGACAGGACACTTGTGGGCAATTTCTAGCAATCGGGCCCTCTGTGTTTCATCTAAGTCGCCTTCCAATTCTATTCTCATATCAAACATTCCTAGCTTGAGGTCATCGTGATCGCAAGCCATACAATCTTCTTTGTACGAACGATCAAAGGCCAAGTGCACACTTACATCATCCAGTTTCCATCCTTTACGTCGGGCATACATCTGCAAGGTCATCGCGGTACATGCACCCAAAGCTGCATTGAGTAATTCATAAGGAGAAGGACCAAAGTCATTTCCACCCAATTGTTCTGATTCATCTGCAACAAGTCCATGTTTGCCTGCCATGATGTCTGTAGTATAACCTGACTCACCGAGCTTGGCAATCACTTGCTTCTCGGTTTTTAGTACTTCCTTTTTCTCAATGTCGATGTATCTTTTTACCCATGAAGATATTACGTGAGCTGCATAGTAAGCATCATCTTTGTTGCTAAGCATATGATCAGCATTGTTTAAAGTAATAAAACTTTTTGGGTGATGAGCTGCGTGATAGATTTTGGCAGCATTATCAATTTCTACTACCGAATCTTGAGGTGAGTGAAGAATCAGTAAGGCCTTTTTTAAATTTTTGGTAATCCCTTCCAAGTCTACTGCCCTGATGTCTTCGATGAATTGTTTTTTGATCGTAAATTTTCTTCCACCAATATTCACTTCAGCTTGCCCATCTCTTTCTATGGCTCCCAACTTAAGTCCAAACAAATGGGTGACATGATCAGGCTCTGAAGGGGCACCGATGGTTGCCACCGCATTGATGCTATCCAATTCTTTGGCTGCATAAATAGCAGCAGCACCACCCAATGAGTGGCCAATTAATATTTTTGGTGCTTCGTAGTTGGATGAAAGAAAATGAGCAGCAGCCATGATATCCGCTACGTTTGTACTAAAGTTTGATTCAGCAAAATCTCCTTCACTTTCGCCAAGTCCCGTAAAATCAAATCGCAATACGGCAATGCCATTAAGTGTCAAGGCTCTACTGATGTTTCTTGTAGCATTTAAGTTTTTGCTACCCGTAAATACATGCGAGAATATCGCATAAGCATCAGGTTTTTTTGTCAGGGGAAACTCGATTTTTCCTTGAAGCGTTAAACCACGCTCGTTTTGAAATTGTATGGACTTGCTAGGCATGTTTTGATTGTTTTTATAAAAGTACATTGGTTGGACTAGATGTGGTACCTATCAACCTATTTTTCTCGTCTAAACCATAAACACATTATATGAAACAAAGTTATTTCTTAAGTCTGATACTTATTGTTGTATTTGGAAGTGCCGCGATAGGCCAGTCTCTAGAATCTAAATATGCTTTTGAAAATGGTCTTTACAAAACATTCGAAGACCTTAAGGATAATAAAGTAGTAACGCAATTGCCCTATAGGCAAGATACCAAAAGTAGTAAAGATGGTGTGACCAGGTATAGTTTAATGCATGAAGGCAAATACAAAGCCATCAAAGGCATCTTTTGCTTTGTGAATGCTGATCACATCTATCTCAATGCCAATAATTATGGACGGAAGGGGTACTATATAAGATCTCATTTTGTTGGTAAATATGCATATTTTGAAGATAGGCTAGGGAAAGAAAAATTTGCAGTATCGAGAACACCAACAGGAATTACGTCATCTACTGGTGCTGCTGTAACATCTAAAATTTGGGGAATATTGTTGGATATGGAAACGGGTAAGGTAGTAAAGACCTCTAGGTGGCGTATGAAGCGATTGTTGGAAAATCATCCTAGGTTGTGGCAGAAATATAAAGATGGGAACAAGAGTACGCAGGAAGTGCATGATATAATAGGAGAGTTGAATAAAAGCTATTCGGCTGGTCGATAAAAGAATGAAACTTTCTTGATGAATTAATTTTGTTCGACTGCGAGAAGAAAAATGTAATTAATTTTTCGCCTGTAATAACTAGAAGACAAAAACATATTCTCTACAAAATTTATTCAATGTAAAGTGTGACTTCTCATTAGAAAGTCGTCTGAAAGTGCTTCGATTTTCTTTCTTAAAATAAATAAAATATTCACCTGATTGAGATAGGGGTAGACTATTATTTCTCTGTCTTATTATCAAAGGGTGTTGAAAATTATTCAAAAAAATAAACCTGCTCAAACGTGAGTGGGTTTTTTTATGCCCAATACTGAGGTGCTAAAAATATGTCAGTAGGAATTTTTGTAGAGAATTTACGGCGTGTGTTTGAAGTACAAGCATTTACACATGTAGAAAATAAAATATGAATATAAAGCATTCGACACATAGGGGTAAGGGGTGAAAATTCTGTCTTATAATTAAAGGGTGTTGAAAATTATTCAAAAAAAAATAAACCTGCTCAAACGTGAGTGGGTTTTTTTTTATGCCCAATACTGAAGTGCTAAAAATATGTCAGTAGGAATTTTTGTAGCGAAGTTAAGGCGTGTGTTTGATGCCCAAGCAATTACACATATAGGAAATAAAATATGAATATAAAGCATTCGTCACATAGGGGTAAGGGGTGAAAATTCTGTCTTATAATCAAAGGGTGTTGAAAATTATTCAAAAAAATAAACCTGCTCAAACGTGAGTGGGTTTTTTTTATGCCTAATACTGAGGTGCTAAAAGCTATCTCTAGAATTTTATCTAGAGAGAAACTATAGTGTTTGCATGATGCACAATTGTTTACACATATAGGAAATAAAATATGAATATAAAGCATTCGTCACATAGGGGTAAGAGGTGAATATCCTATCTTATAATCAAAGGGTGTTGAAAATTATTCAAAAAAATAAACCTGCTCAAACGTGAGTGGGTTTTTTTTATGCCCAATACTGAAGTGCTAAAAGCTATCACTAGAATTTTGTCTAGAGAGAAACTATAGTGTTTGCATGATGCACAATTGTTTACACATATAGAAAATAAAATATGAATATAAAGCATTCATCACATAGGGGTAAGGGGTGAATATTCTGTCTTATAACCAAAGGGTGTTGAAAATTATTCAAAAAAATAAAC
>CALFDU010000163.1 GCA_937950315.1 uncultured Saprospiraceae bacterium
TGGCTCACTTTTCATTGTTGATCTCAATGGGAAAATTGTATCACAACAAGACATAGATGTCCCTATTGAACAAATCGATATTTCCGTTTCCAATTTGAATGCAGGAATGTATCATGTAGAATTTTTACCACACAACAACTCCGATAGAATCATCTATACGCAGAAATTGGTTGTAGTAGAATAGACAAAACTTAATTTTTGTTGTACTCAATATTGTACTCATTTTCCAAACACCCATAAACATTGAAACTTCAGAAGAAAACAGCAGTCTCGTCCGGACCGCTGAAGCTTAAAAGCCTTCGTATTTATACGAGGGCTTTTGTTTTTTACGGTATTTCGTAGCGACTTCATCCTTATTTCATGATTAATTTCTCTTGGTCATTTCCGCCAAACATTGAATACTAGTTTATTTTTAATCTAAAGACCAACAACTCCATGTGTGAACTTCCCTGCTGAATCCTTCCGAGGGTTTATAAATTATAATTCCAAAGTAATGGTAAAACTCGCATCAAAAATTCCACTGTAATGAACAGAATCGTTTATTGTAAAAGTGATTTCATCTATATTATATGCATCACAGTCATCAACAGTGCCTGAATAATCAACATCAAGGAAGTAGACAAACTTTTCAAAACCCGGATTGTCATCTAGAACCAATCTATATTGACGCAAATAATTGATGTTATCACCAGTCCAGCTTTCATTCCAATCTTCAATTAATAATGATCCAAAGCTAGTATCAATTAAGTTATTGTTTTCATCATATAAGGCAGCCGTCAAAGCATTAAAATCTCCAAGTGGACTTATCTGTGTATTGCCATCTTGGTCCTCAACAAAGATTCAAATAGGTGCATGAAAACGACCAGCGGAGTCTATACCACAAAAAGTACAACTTTGCGCAAGAGAACAAATAATAATAAACAGGAAAGTATAAACTAGGAATTTCATGCTTGGAAGTTTGATCAAAGTTTTAAACACACTTACCGAAAATAAGCAAAATATAGTTGCTGAACGGGAATACGATGAGCATGATATATTTAACAAGTAGAAACCTACCCCTTTTCACTATCTTAGTTACCACAATCACAAACCAACACTAAAAATGACTAAGCTTCTTCCTTTCTGTCTGCTTTTTGTACTTCTCCTGAACGCATGCAATGATTCCGCTTCCGCAAATGATAAAACGGACATACAATTGGTCGAGAAGAACAAAATTCAAAGCGAAGCCAGCTTCATTGCCACACTAGAAAAACATCTCGCTGCAGTGTCCAACAAAGATGCCGCCGCACTCAAAAGTACTCTGTCTCTCACAGGTAAGATGAGAATGATGCTTCCTGGATCAGAAATTTTCGATTCGGCAGATAGTTTTATGGAATACCATACGGAATGGTTCAGTGACACTACTACGGTGTGGAGTTTTGAACCAGAGATCCTTCATACAGAAATTGGGAGAGACCTAGGCACCGCCATCACCCAAATCATCTATAGAGAACCAAACAGAAATGGTCAACCCTACTTCAATAGAATGCATGTGAGTTATGTATTGGAAAAAGAGGATGGCAAGTGGTACGTCATTCAAGATATTGTACCTCCATTGAAAAATCGACAGACAAAAAATAATCCACCTTCAAAGCACACCAAAATGGCAAAAACAAAAACAGCATGGGATAAATTCTTCTTTGGCTTCTTCATCCTGACCATCGTAGCCGGCATTTATCTAATCACACAAAAAGATTATCTCGTTGGGATAGGTGGAACCATCACCGGCATATTTTTAATCTACCTGCAAAATGCAAGAAAATAATATTTGCGCTTGACGCATTAAAAAAATCCATACTTCTATACCGCAGATAATTTATTGAACCTCATCGTCAATAAGGATGCCGACACAAACAAGCCCAGCAACAATCCCAACCACACTCCATAGGCACCAAGGCCCCAGTGCAAAGCCGCAAAATAGCTTATTGGAATTCCTATCATATAATAAGAAAAGAAAGTAATGACCGTCGGCACCTTCACATCCTGCAATCCTCGCAGCGCTCCCAATGCCGTTACTTGCACGCCATCCGGTATCTGAAAAATAGCCGCAAAGATCAATAAAGTACTGGCGATCTCTATGACTAAGGAATCATCAATGTAAAGATGTGGAAGATAGGATCGCAATAAAACAAACAACAGGCTGCATACCGACATGATAAAGGCAACCTGAATCAAAGAAGAAATACCTGCATCGCGTATTCCTTGATAATTTTTCTTCCCCAACTGATTCCCGATTCTGATCGTGGAAGCCATCGCCAGTCCAGTACAAATCATAAACGTGACAGACGAGAGATTGATCGCGATCTGATGGGCCGCCTGAGCATTCTTACTCACCATGCCCATAATCAATGCCGCCCCAGAGAAAGCAGATATCTCAAAAAACATCTGAAAGGAAGTCGGCACGCCAAGTTTGAGAATCTCATTAAAAATCGGCCATTGATATTTTGTAAAATCACACGCCCCGATATAAGACCACAAATCTTTCCACCGAAACAACAGTCCAACCA
>CALFDU010000164.1 GCA_937950315.1 uncultured Saprospiraceae bacterium
GCATTGACCAAGTCCAAGAATGTTCGCGCCTTGCCTGTTCCAATATTATAAAGACCATTTTCTGCAGTCCCTTTCATCAAAAATTTACAGCAAGAAATCACGTCTTCGACATGAATAAAATCTCTACTTTGGTGCCCATTCTCGACATCTTCTCGGTGCGATCTAAACAACTTCATTTTTCCTGTCTTCTCAATCTGGTTGTAGGCATGAAAAACAACAGAGGCCATTCGACCTTTGTGAAATTCATTGGGGCCAAAAACATTGAAGAACTTAACGCCATACCAATGTGGTGGCTCTAGAAATTGATCAAGTGCCCACAAATCAAATAGCTGCTTGGAATCTCCATAAGGATTAAGCGGCTTTAATTCAGGGACAACTTCATGGTTGTCGTCAAAGCCCTTACTGCCATCTCCATAGGTTGCAGCACTCGATGCATAGACTAGTGGAATTTCATTGAGAGCACAATACGACCATACACTTTTACTGTACTCGATATTCAATCTTTGAAACAGCTCTATATTTTGCTCGGCCGTATCGGTTCTTGCGCCTAGGTGATAAAAACATTCAACATCAGGCTCGTTGTCTTCTAGGTATTCAAAAAGTTTGTCTCTGTTGATGCGCACACAACGCTCGTCATCAGGAAGATTTTTGTTCTTTTCTTCAAAGGTGAATTTGTCAACCAATAAGAGCTTTACCTCTTCATCTTGTCTCAACAAATTATGAGCAAGACATGAAGCAATGAATCCGGCGGCACCTGTTATTATGATCATCCGACAAAGGTACTCAGTCAAAAATGAAAGACTCAATTTCTTTAAACTAAAACGCGTGGAAGTTTTTAAACAATAATAACTCCTTCATCCTCATCGCCCAATGTGACATGCTCCCCATTCACATGACGCAAGCCTGAAACCCAACAAATAACCGCATCCAATTGATGATAACTTTCCAAAACCGGAATACGGAACTTCATTTGATCTTGAATCATCCCAACAATCTGTTCATTGGGAATGGTTTCTTTTTTATTGTAAAACTCCTTGGCGTGGATAACTTCTCTTATAAAATAGCTCGGATAGCACTCATGAAATATATATTCTGAATGTCGTTTTTTCAAGCTCATAGCCCTGGCAGTCAAACCACCTAAAAACATGGGTGACATGGCTGAGGTCTCCCGATCACACTTTCGATAATGGAAATTTTCTCCTTTGCCGTAGAAAGCCAAAGGAATAGACAACGGAGCATCCAGATAGATAGCAGTCGGACTTAACTCTTGTATTGCTTCTCCTATAAACTTATCGCTGTCCTTCTTCTTTTCCGAATTGATAATAAAAAGATCTTGGCCAATGTTGTAACAGATCGCCGTAGTTCCTGCCAACTTAGAACCGTAGTCAATGCCAAAATGTGTGTTCATTCTGGCAAACTTGAATTCAGTGCTTTCTGTCCCATCACCTTGGACAAAAACTTCATGATTGGCTTTCCATCCTTTTCATAACTTAAATTCATCTTGTGCTTATTGTCATAAACGGAAATGTGGCCATCGTTTTTGTACATGGTCAACAAGTAATATGGAATCACCCAGAGGTATGTTTCATGGATGGATTTGATCCCAACAATGACTCCATGAGGTCGCAATTCTATATTTGTGTAAGCGGTATCAACTGATTTATTGATCAACTCTAGGATTTCGTCTGAAGCTTCTTTGATGATCAAACGTCCAGAGCCGATGCCATTCATTTTGATTCTCTCCAACGCAGAAAATGGCTTACCGACTAATTGATCGATTTCTCTTTCAATAGACGCTTTGTGATATGTTACATTGTAAAGCAAATTTAGTTTGCTTTAAATACCAATGAAATTGAATTCACACAATGCCTTGTGTTTTTATCTGTCAATCGTTCTCCTACAAACACATGACCTAGGTGGCCATCACAATTATTACAGACAATTTCAACTCGTCGACCATCCGCATCTGGTACTCGTTTTACAGCGCCTTCTATCTCATCATCAAAGGCTGGCCATCCGCATCCTGAATCAAATTTGCTGTCTGCTTCATAAAGTGCTGTATCACATTGTCGACAATGATAAATTCCTTTTTCATAATGTTTGTCATACTCACCCGTAAAAGGCATTTCCGTTCCTTTATGGATTATTACTCTTTCTTCTTCTGCGTTTAAAGGTCTCATCCTTGTTGTTTTATGAGTTCACTATATTTTTCTCTTAGTTTCAGCACCTTAGGCTCGATAACAAATTTACAATATGGCTGTGCTGAGTTAAGTTCGTAATAATTATCATGATATGCTTCAGCTGGATAAAAAATATCCAACAAACTTATTTCAGTCACGATTGGATTGTCCCAGTAGGTGGATGCTGTCTCATCAATAAATTTCTCGATCTGTACTTTCTCTTCTTCAGTCTCATAGAATATGATGCTTCTATATTGTGTTCCCACATCATTCCCCTGTCTGTTTAATGTAGTAGGATCATGAAAAGAGAAAAACACTTGTAATAATGTTTCTAGAGAAATGACTTCCGTATCGTAATCTATCTTTAATACTTCTGCATGACCGGTTTTACCATAACAGACTTCTTTGTAACCTGGATTCTTGACATGTCCACCCGCATATCCAGATTGTGCTTTAATTACTCCATTTAATTTATCAAAAACTGCCTCCAG
>CALFDU010000165.1 GCA_937950315.1 uncultured Saprospiraceae bacterium
GGTGTATCAAGCCGATTTGGTGGCCAATAAATTGTATAAAAATGGATTGCAAGCAGAAGCGATTCACAGCAAAAAAAGCCAAGGAAGGAGAAGGCAATTATTGCAAGATTTTACATCTGGCAAATTAAGAATATTGGTTTCTACCGATTTACTTTCAAGGGGAATCGACATCGCTTTTTTACCTCATGTGGTGAATTATGAATTGCCACGATCGCCCAAGGATTTTATTCATCGGATAGGACGGACGGGTAGAGCGGAGAATCCTGGAGATGCTATTACTTTTGTTACAGAAGAAGATAGGCACCATTTTAAAGTGATTCAGAAGAAAATGAAGCAGCGTGTGGAGTTGATCGATGCTGAAGACTTGGATTTTTAAAAGGTCATTTGGTTTTACACCATCTCATCGACTTGATTCACTTGTTTCTTTCTGGATAAAAATTCTCTCAATAATTTTAATGTGCTGATGACCATCAGTAAATAAGAGGCTTGATGTATTTCTTGAAACTGTGCAGGAAATTTCACGATGGTCAACAAGTTGATAAGAATGAGTGCCAGTAATACTAGATTGACAAACGAAGCTTTTCCTTTTTTCAATGAAAAGAACAAAACCAGATAAAAAGGGTTCATCCAGAATAGGTTCCAATTGTCTTTGGTTGAGATATGGTCTGTACCAAACCACATGAATGCAATGATGACAGCACCAATTCCAAAAATCAGATACCAAAATTTGTCATAGCCTCTTATGAGTCGTTTGCCTTTTTCCCAATTCAGAAAAAATCCTGCGAGCAAGACCAGTTCGAGCAATAGCAGAATCATAAATAGTAATCGAGGGGTAAACTTTTTCTTTTTTTGCTGGCTATTTTTTGCAATGTAATTGAGCACCATTTTTTCGTCTTCTATCAATGGCTTTCCTTCGATGAAGCAGTCCTTGAGAATATCGTGAACATAGAGAGGCAAAAACATTTGTTCTTTGATGGTGGCTGTTTCATCAGCGATGCTTCCGATGATCAAGTCGATGCCAAAATCAGCCCATGGTCTGTCTTGTTGGTGTTCGTTGATCATCTGACGGAAGGTTTTGTCTTCGCGGTCTTTCGGAAATTGGATTTCTCCGATTAGTGTTTCAATTCGATCGCCGATGATGGTTGCACAGTTCTCAAAAAAGAAGTCGTACAGATATTTTCTGTTTTCTGGTTTGTAGTTTTCTCTTAGTGCTGCGTAAAAAACATTTTTTTGTTGCGTGTCGAGATTTAGATATTGTTCATAAACGGTCCGTTTGTCACGATCATATTGTGCAATAAATCCGTCCATTTTCTGCGCTCCCATTTGGTACATGAGTTTGCCTCTGAGGAATTTCATCACAAAATTGGGAGCATCAAAATCGTAAAGACCGTAGTGGAAGACATAGTCAATGTTTTGACTTAAGTCTTTTACCCTGATGCCTGTATGTCCATACATATCTGCAATCTGATTTCCAGGTCCTACGCTTAGGATTGAAATTTTTGAATTTTCAGAAAGGGTGGCCTGCGTATAGCCATTTGCCGAAAGGCTAAAAAACAGGAGAGCAAAAATTAATTTAAATAGATTCATACGGTTTAAAGGTAGGAGAATTTTACATTATAAGACAGGATAGAATTAAGAATAAATAACCGTTGTGACATCTTCTTATTAGACACTACATACTATTGTATAAAAAACGTGGCACCCAATCAATTGGATACCACGTTAACCTAATTTAAATATACTCTTTAACGATTGGTTTATTCTTAGGTAAATCTAGTTGACTTCCACTTTTCATACGCTTGTTAAACTACTCCATCAATACATCAAAATTAAATTGACTAGGTACTGTCAAAGAAGCGCCCAACTCTACACATAATGTTAGAATAGAAATACCATCAATATTTACGACAGGGTAAAATGGAACTCCTGCAGGAATAACAACGTGGTCTTCTGCAGTAGGAATATTACCTCCTTCCCAATTGTTTGGATTGTCCCAATCGGTATCTTCATTTCCTATCCAATTTAGACCCAAAGATTTTTCAATGATAAATTGCCCAAATTGGTTGATGGCTGGTGCCGTGTAAACGATGGCTTCTTCTGTTTCAATAATTTCAAATCCAGTTCCTCGATCGATCCACAATGGTCCAAACCCATTTTCTTGACGATCAAATAAATGTAAATTTAAAGGGGAAGACATGTCTACAAAAAAACCTAAGTCTTTAAATTTAAGCGACTCCAATCCAGTGAAATTCTGATTGGCACCATAATTATTTACAACCCAATATTTTTCTAATGCTTCATTGAAGTTTGGAATCGTATCAGGGCTTGTGTTGATTCTTGAAATAATAATTTCTCCTTCTGGATTGGTTCCATTATTGTCGAATACGAGATCAAGACCTACATCACTTGTGTAAGTTCCTGCTGAAAATATACTGATAGATTCGCTATCTCCACCACCTACTGGTGCAGTAGATGTTTCACGAGTGGCGTCCCCTTGAATTGTCGCGTGCATATTCTGTCCACTGCGATCATAAACAAAATCACCATCTTCATTAAACTGATAGTAAGCCCTAAAATTTGTATCATCTGGGATGATACCATCTTTGGTGAGGTGTCTCAGCATCCTGATCTCAGAAAGATCTAGCGATCGATCCCAGATACAAACTTCATCGATGAGTCCATTAAAACTTCTAGCGGCGGAAGTCTGATCACTTCCTATTCTTATTGGATGAGTGAACGGTTCAATGACATGAGTATTATTCGTTGAGAATGGGACTCCGTTAAGATATATGGTGACGCTTGTAGGAGCAATCACAAGTGCAACATGACTCCACTCATCTACAGGTAGATAAGCACCTGAACTCCATCCATAATAACTGTCATCCCAATGATAGCGCAACTCATTGTTGCTCGCACAACTAAGACCCGCCGTCGTTCCATTGCCTCTGCAGAAGGCGATGCCTGCCCAGTTGTTTTGGATGCCATTTGGTTTTACCCATGCACTCACAGAGAAGGTATTGGTATTTAAATC